>JAPOYQ010000513.1 GCA_026706505.1 Gemmatimonadota bacterium | reverse complement strand
TTGTAGTGTAGTCCGGGGAGTAAATAAGAAAGAAGAAGCTCGACTTCGGCCGTGAAAAGAGAATCGCTGCCGACTTGGGCAACGGCGATTTGCCGGACGGCTTGCTCCGGCGCGGAAGGTGGCTGTATAGCGGCGGGAGGTTGGTCTTGTGGCGTACAGGCAGACAGAGCCCAACTAAGCGCTAAATACGGTATTAAAACAATGGTGCGATACATGACGGTTCCTTTGCAGACTCAAGTGGGTGACAGTCGAGCGATCTGAGCCGTGGTTGAGCAAACTATAACCAATCGAAGGCGGCAGCAAACGAGCGTTTTAGTCGTGGTAAAGCGCTAGCCGGTGCATGCTTGGCTTGGCTTTTGGTTCCGCCTGCTCAAGCGCCCGCCTTTTATTTTGCTTGATTTTTAATTTTCAAATTTCGTACCTTGCAGTTGGAGGAGTAAAGATTGGGAAATCCCAGTAGATCGGCTTTTGTCCCACTCAATCGCGGAAAGGAGGAGAATGCATTAGGCTCAGAGAAGTATTTCAGTTAGAACGCAAATTTTATCGTTTTACGAGAAAGGAACTGACATGACTCGTCGCATCACGACGGCTGCTGTGGCTCTTACGTTGGGCCTAGCGGTCAATATTTCGGCGCACTCGCCCGAGGGTGCCATTTTTCCGGCCTTCCAGTGGCCAGCCGGCCTCGAACCCGTCCTAGACGGCGTCGGCAGTGAATACGATATCGTCCCCGAAGCGTACTGGCAGACTACCGAGCAGTTTCCCGATACTCAAGGTGGACGGGAGATCGACGCGTCAAATTTCGACGCCAAAGCCACGGTGACCTACAGCTTGGGGACCAACCGGCTCTATTTTTACAGCCAAGTATTCGACGACATCAACCGACCGGGCGATACCTGGCAAATCCTCCTCGACGCCGATCACAGTGGTGGTGAGTGCTATCCGGGTGATGAGCGCTTGGACGGCTCTCAGTGCTATCAGACCGAGACCTACAACAATATCGGCGACACGCTGTTAGGCTCGGAAATTGTCCACTTCTTCTGGGGCAAAGCGACTTGGCTGACTGAGGAGGGCTGGTACAATGCGGTGTCTACTTTTTAGGGAGACAACTACGTTCCGGGGACGAATTGGCTGGAATTCCGCTTGGCCCCCACCGACGACATCAATCCCGCTGGTCCTGGAGAGTCGATCCTGCACGAGATGCAAGAGAACAATATAATCGGCATCCACTACAACTGGATGGATTACGATGTCGGCTGCCGCCAGGCACGCGAAGGCGAAGAGTGCAGCGGTTGGGACGCTTTCTACAACCTGAGCCAGAGCGACATTGGCTTTAGGAACGCCGATGGCTGCAGCGACTTCTTCTTGTCGCCCATTGATGAGAGCGTTGACTTCGGCGCTATTCCCTCTGCAGTTGAAGCCACGACTTGGGGCCGGCTCAAGGCAGGTTTCGTCAATTAAGCTCATCCTCCATATCTGGTGTTGTTTTCGCTGCCTGGTGTACCGAGACGGTGCGCCAGGCAGCACATTTTAACCCAATAAGTATGAAAGCTGCGATGCTCCGCCTAGCGCTGCTGTCTTTGCTGATCCCGAACTTGTCTTGGGGGCTCACCATTTATCGAGTTGGTGGCTACGAGCTCCCCCAGCCCGAATTGGTGGACAATCCGGACGTGGAGTTTGTCCAGTTGAGTTGGGAGGACTTCGCCACGGGAGCCGAGGGCGTGATGGTCGGCTTGGAGGCCAGCAATGAGGGACGGCTCGCCCCTGTATTCATTCCTTCGGACGAGAATATGGCGAT
The DNA here is from genome assembly GCA_026706505.1 of Gemmatimonadota bacterium. The sequence goes on along the minus strand of JAPOYQ010000513.1, from coordinate 5,936 downwards.
ATCTTCCTTTGCCCGGGGCGGCGGTCCCGGCAGTTGGAAATACAATTTTCTCACTAAGGGCGAGGAAATCGATTTGATTGCCGACGGCGACTCAACCACTTTTCTCGACCCGGCAGTCCTAGTTGCGCGTTCGGAGTCGTCTCTGGTTTACCTCGATCTGGGCGGCCGCTTCCTAGTAAATCGAGTCGTCGTCTATCCTCGTCCGAACCATCCCGACCGCCTCATCGAGGGCTATACCCTGTACTGGTTGCCCAAGGGGACGATAAGGCCACGGGGCAAAAATGTAATCGCGCGGGGTACCGACAATCGAAATCCGCGGCTTGAAATCAACTTTGTCCCTCGCCTTCTCGACCAGATACAACTCAATATCCACCAAAAAGAGGGTTGGGAGATCGCCGAGTTGGAAGTCTATGGCGAGGGCTATGTATCCAGCGCCCAGTATGTTTCCGGGGTCTTCGATCTCGGCCAGCCGTCCAGCTTGGGTGAGATTCGCTGGTCGGGCTTCCAAGATACCGGTGCCAAATTGATCCTCCGCACGCGCAGCGGCCACACGGTAGATCCCAACCGCTACTGGCGTTTTACCGGCCGCGGCGAGGAAAAGACCTTCCGCAATGCCCGAGGCGTTCCCTTGACCGCGGCTGACTACAACAACCTGAAGGGCAACAAAGCCGAAATTACCACGGACCTGGACAATTGGAGTTCGTGGTCGGGGCCCTACGATTGGGCCGACAGTCTCGGCACGCCGATCACCTCGCCAGGCCCCCGACAATTCATCCAAATGCAATTGGATTTCGCGCCTAGTGGATTGGAGGGCGCAGCTATCGATTTTATCGAATTCCGCGTCACTCAGCCGCCGGTGGCCGGGCGGGTGCTCGGCGAGATCTGGCCGATTGAGGTAAAGCCAGGGGAAGAGACGGCCTTCGTCTATGCCATGCGGCCGGATTTTGCCGGGGGCGAAAGCGGCTTTGACCGCTTGGTGCTGGAGACTGCGGGCCAGTTCACCGGTGTCGATTCCGTGCGCGTCAACGAGGAACTGCAGGATTGGCGACTCGCCGAGCCTTTGGCAGATCAGCGGCTGGTATTGGAAGTGGCGCGCATGGACCGGAGCAAGACCGGCCGCGTGGTGGAAGTTTTCTTCAAGGGGCGGGTGTTCCGCTTTGGCACGGTCTTCGCCGCCCAGGTCTTCGATAGCCAACGCCCCCTAGAAGTGGGGCAGTTGGTGGAAGACGGCGATGCGACTTTCCGCCTAGACAGCAATCAGCGCTCGGTGGGGATTGAATTGGGACGCGAGATCGTCGGTGAGTTGGTGCTCAGTTCGCGGGTATTCACGCCCAATGGCGACCAAATCAACGACCAGGTCCACATCGAGTACATCCTGCTCGAACTGGCCGGTACCGGGGAGGTGGAAGTGGGCATATTCGATCTGGCGGGTCGCCGGGTGCGCCAACTCTATCGGGGAGCGGATACCAGCGGCCAATACACCCGGACGTGGGACGGCAGAGGGGATGGCGGGAGCGTGGTGGCGCCGGGTATCTATCTCTATCGGGTACAGGTGGATACGGACGAAGGACAGGAGGAAAGCAGCGGACTAGTGGCCGTCGTGTATTGAGCGGCATCCTATGGGAGAAGGCAATATGGACAGCATTTATCTGCGATGGGCCGGATGTGGACACTTTGAGGCGCTGTTGGGCGATATCAACGTGTGTTTCGATCCCTATCTCTTCGGCGAGGACCTAGAACGGGCCGAACCGATATTCGACTACATTTTTATCAGCCACGAGCACTTTGACCATTGTCATCCCAAGAGTCTGCGCAAGCTCTGCCAGGGCGATCGCTGGAAAAAACTCTTCGTCCCCATTGGCTGTCTGACGCCCAACGAACCTGTTGACGAAAAGTACGGCGATGCCGCTTTTGCGCGCGACCTGCCCATCACCAAGCACATCCCCGCAGACAAGGTCCAGGTGGTTTATCCCAAGTACCAGGATGTCGAGCGCTATGGCCGCCGCGAATTTCCCGGACCCTTTGAGTTCGATTTGGGGCCGATTCAGGTTGAAGTGTACGAAAGCGGCGAAAGCGCCCGGCCGGACCTGCCCACTTGCGCCTACCTAGTCTCCCATGCTGCAAGAGACGTAGCCATTTTTCACACCGGGGATTTGCACGGGGCCTATCCACCGCTGGAGAATCTGCGCGGCCGGGTCGATTACCTGGTACACATGAAGACGCCGATGGGGCCGCTCATCAATGCGGTGCAGCCCAAATTCGTCATTCCCACCCACTACCGCACCGACCGCCAGGCCGAGCCGATCCCGGCTGGTCATTGGCCGCCCAATCTGACCGACGTCAATGCCTTCCTAGAAGACCTCCGGGAGCAAATTGACGGCAAGGCCCAATTGCTGCCTTTTACCGCACCCATTCAATACGAAGTGGAGATGCCGGCCAAGAAGGTTAAGTGGCAGTGGAAATGGTACAATTCATGGGATGTTCCGGCTTGGAGAGAAGAGTAGGGGCAACGCTTGTGATGGACCAATCCCCTATGGACAGCGCGGATTCGTCCGCTAGAAAAGAAACGCATGAGTAGGAAAATGTACGGCCTGCTCGCCTTGGCGTTGCTGTCGTTGGCAGCCGATGCCCCAGCGCAGACGATCGCCTTGGGGGGAGAGGGGCGTGCGTGGTCGGGCGGTGGGGAAGAAATCGACCCGCAATTCCGCTTGTCCAATACCGAGTTGGCCGTTGGCAATACGCCGGGCGGCGTCATCGACTTCGCATTTTCCGAGGGGTGGATTTTTCCGCAACAGATCGACACGGGGCGGAATCTGGCCCTAGGCGCGGCCGACAGAGGCGGCGGCATGAGCTCGCCCCTGCCCTCGATCAGCCAAGAGTCGCTGGCGGCCATCATCGACGAGGATGCAGAAACGGCCTTTCGCCGCAAAGCCAGTGCCGCTGGGGAAGTGGTCATCGCCCGCGGCATTATTATGGACTTGGATTTGGGCGCGCGCTTTGGTGTCAACCGGATCCGGTTTTTTCCGCGCAACACGGTTCGCGCCAATGAGGAGTTCAAGTTCGAAAACGACTTTATGCGCGGCTATTCTCTAGAGCTGAACGACGGCAGCGAAGAGACATCCGTAGAAGGCCGCCCGCAGTACACTACCTTCGTCCGGGTCGAGGACAATACGGATGCAGTCGTCGATTTGTCTTTGCCCCTGCAATTCGTGCGCTATGTGCGGCTGGTATCGCTGTCCAATATTGGTTTTGAAGTCGATGAGTTGGAAGTATTCGGCGCAGGCTTTGTTCCCGAAGCTCAGTACCTGTCGGATATTTTCGACTTAGGCGATCTGGCCAACTGGGGCAATCTGCGCTGGAGTGAGCGGCGCGAGGGCATAGCCGGCTTGTCGGATATTCGCGTCTTCACCCGTTCCGGCCGCGACACCACGCCCTTTGTCTTTAATCGCTTTAACGCCGATTTGCAGGAAGTACCCTGGAAGGAGTCGGCCGAAATCAACGGCGTCTTGCTCGATGACTTGCCCATTGACGGGGCTTTTGACCAGTTCAATTCCCAACCCGAATCCGTCCGGCAGGACCTCACCCTCTCCCAGGCCGATCACGCCAGTCTCCCCCTCCAACAAAAAGCGCCCATCAGGGACGACCTAATCAACTGGAGCAATTGGTCGCCCCCCTATCCGTTAGAGGGCACGACTCCCGCCGGTACGCCAATTGTCTCGCCTGGTCCGCGGCAGTACTTCCAGTTCAGGATCGATTTTGTCAGCCGCGATTTTCTCGCCGCGGCCGGAGTCGGCACCCTGTCCTTTGATGTGGCCAGACCCGTGCCAGCCGAAAAAATTGTCGGCGAAATCTTCCCCCGCGACGTCGCCGCCGGAGAGGTGGTGGAGTTCACCTATGGGGCGCGGGTGGGAGTCCGGCCGCAGGATACGGGTTTCAATCGCTTTGAAATATCCTCGCCGAGCATCTTTGAAAAAATTGGCCGCGTAGAGGTGCTCAACGCCCGGGACGAGCTCATCGCGGGGGAGGATTTTGACGTGGCCCTCGCAGAGGCGCAATTGCCGCTGCACAAGGGTGAATTCAGCATTGAAAGCGCCGAGGATGGCCGCTTTGTCGTGGGCTTTCCACCCGTCGGCGATGGCGATTTGCTCAAGATCACGTTTACGACCTCGGTCCTGCGCTTTGGGCAGGGATTTGCCGGTAGGGCTTGGCTGGTCGATCCCAGCGTGGCAGACGAAGGGCAATTACCGCAGTTGGTCGTGCCGGGCAATGCGGCCCAACTGGGAGCCGCAGATGTGGATCCGCGGCCGGTGGGTAGCGAGGACCTAACCGCGGTGGATAACAATCTGGCGGTGCGCATTGCCATCAAGGGATCTCTGCTGGGCCAGCTCCAAGTGACCCCCGAGATTTTTACCCCCAATGGAGACGGAATCAACGATGCGGCTGCGGTCCATTTCGAGGTGCTGCGGCTGGGCGTAGGTGCTCCGCTGAGGGTGGAGATTCGCGATCTAAGCGGGTGTTTTATCGCCACGGCCTTTGCTGACGACCGAGCTAGCGGCCGCTTTACAGCCGCTTGGGATGGGCGGGATGGCAACGGCGCTGTGGTGGCACCTGGCATCTATTTGGTCCGCGTCTTGCTCGATACCAATGTCGGGTCCGAGGCAAAAACCGGCCTCGTTAGCGTGGTGTACTGAACGGGAGGGCGTTTTCTATGTATGGCAAATACGGGTTGGTTTTCCTGCTCCTCAGCAGCTTGATGAGTCCAGATTGGCTCCAGGCGCAGGATTACGGATCTCGCCTCGGAGTGCAGCGCGGCGGTCGGGTGTCGTATGAACCTCGGGGCCCGGGCGTGCTCTTTGACGCTCTCGATCCAACCCTCAAACGCTGGTACGTACCCCAGGAACTCTACAACGAGTACCGCTGGCGGCCTTGGCAGTACAACAACTACGCGCGCGAGAATTACCAGCGCTACGTCAATACAGCCATAGAGGGCAACTACTTCTACGACCTATACGGCAATTTTGTCACCCAAGGCTGGCTGATATACGACATGCGCCGGCAACAACCGGCCGAGTTCGGCAGCACCGTATTCAAGGACAGCCGCTATGGCTCGTGGTTCAACAACGTCTTGATCGCCTCCGACAGCAAGGGCCAGAATCACTATGCGGTGACCATTGGCAATAGCATCCGCACGACGCTGACGCCGCTGACTTTTTCCAAGCCGGCCTTCAACGGCATCCAGGCCGACTTTGCCTCGGACAAGTACCAGGCCACAGTGCTGATGTCGCGCATCAGTGCCCCCGACCAAGTGGGCGTTGCCGTCGGTGCCGTGCCCACGGGTGTGTCGAATACCACCGACTTTCTCGGCGGCCACTTCACTGCCCAAGTGGGCGATTTCGTTACCTTGGGGACCACCTATATCAACGCCCATCAGTCCAATACGCTGTTGGAAAGCTTCTTAGGCGGTCGCGCCCAAGGCGATTTGACCGTCGATCAGAATAGCAGCGCTGTTACCCGCATCGAAATCCTACTCGAAGACGACTCGCCCGCCGACGGTCGGGGTGGGGCGGCGCTGTTTTCGCAAAATATCATCATCACTGCGATCCGGGACTTCAATACCGGCGAGCGCGAAACCGTCACGGGCAAGGAGATCAACTTTGCGCCTCTCGTCCAGGGCGGTTTCCAGCGGCAGGGGGGCTTTTTGGCTGCGGACGGGGACGAGACCATTCGCCTCATCTACGATTTTTCCGACCGCGCCTATTTGGGTCCCGATCCCTCGACCATTGTAGAAGTCACTTTCGAGTTGGTGCTGGCCAACGACTACAAAGTGTCGATGGCTTCCAACCGCCAACTGAGTCGCGCTGGCGAATTCCACCCCCTGCTAATCGCCCGGGCCGACGGCAATGTGCGCGACACTTCGAATCAGCGGCTCGTGCGCT
>JAPOYQ010000438.1 GCA_026706505.1 Gemmatimonadota bacterium | reverse complement strand
CCCGTTGGGCTGTGCCCCTCAACCTGTGTGTCACCAGCTTGATCACCAACGCCTCTCTCTACACCGGCGGCGGCCAATACGAACCCTGGGTGCTCGATTATTTGCAGGCGTGGGAGGAGCGCTGCGCGGCCAACGGCGGCATCATGCCCGACAATATTGGACCCGAGGGAACCACTGGCGAGTTGATGGACGGCAAGTGGTGGGGTGGGTACTACGGCTGGCGCTGGCCGCACGGCGCGCGCAATATCGTCGAGCCGGCCCTAGTGGCCGGCAGTTGCGCCCTGCTGATGACCGGCGATGATTCCCATTTGGACTTGGCTCGCTCGCAGCTCGACATGCTGTGGGAACTGCGGCGCGAGGAGGACGGGCTCGTCAAGGTGCCCGCTCGCCACGGCGACCAGGGCTGGTTTGATTTTCGACCGCCCGACCCCTACTTGTACATTCATTTATACTACTTGAGTCAGAGCGAACGGGATTTGGCTCGCCTCGATGCAGCCTTTCCCGACCGCGCCGCTTTTGCCGGTCTGCCCCCCGACTGGGGCGCGGCCAAAGCCGGTATCTGCCCGCCGCCGGCTTGGTTTGCCTTTATCGAGGGCAAAAACCCTGGCTACGTCGATCAGGTGGTTGACTCGACCTACTCCAGCATCTGCCACAGTCTGAATCGCTTAGAGAACGACGACAGCGATCCTGAGACGCGCGAGTGCTATCACTTCCAGAGGCTCAATCCCGTGCTACCCGAAGCCCTGATCCAGATGGCCTTGGGCACGCCAGCGGCGATCTACAATGGCGGAATGCTTCAGACCCATGTGCATTATTTCGACCCGCAGCGCCGTCGCCCCGGTCTGCCCGAGTACGTCGCAGCCCTAGTTGATCGAGTCAGCGCCGACGGAGTTAGTCTGACGCTGGTGAATACGGACCCAGTGGAAGGTTGCAACGTCTTGTTGCAGGCCGGTTCCTTTGGCGAGCACCAATTCACTAGCACCCAACTAGAGAACGAAGACGGCCAAGATCAGTCTGTTGAGGTGGAGGATCGGTACCTCCAGGTGCATTTGGGACCGGCGGCTCAGGCTCGCTTGCACCTTGGACTGAAGCGCTTTGCCCGTTCGCCCTCCTACACTTCCCCTCTTCCCTAGGCAAATACGAGCGGCTGATAAAAGTCGGGCTGGTGAAAGCTGGGATCGGGCGTATCCACGGGTGCCCAGGTGCCCCAGTGGGGGTGGGAAGTGCGGTCGCCGCACTTGTAGAAGTTGCCCTTCCACTGGGTGCCAGGTACTGGCGTCTGGGCACCGAAATACTGGGCGAAGAGGGCGAAGGGAACGCGGTACTCGACCGCCCAAGTCGTGGGGGAGGTGAGCTCTGGCTCGACGATCTTGGGGAGGGTTGTGGCGATGCGGATGGTGGCACAGTCGGCATCGCTGACGTTTTCGGTCTCGCGACCTTGGGTGCGTTCCGCAACTGAAGGGCAGCGGTGCAGGAGCATGGTGCCGCCGCAGTTGACCTCGAAATTGAAGTAGGCCTGCGAATCGGGCAGGGGTGCGACGAAGAACTCGACGCAGGAATCGGTGCAGACTGAATCTTGGAAGCGCTCGGCCACAGCGCGGACGTAGCGATCCTCGACGCGGAATATAATGGATAGGGACCGCTCGTCGTAGAGTACGCGCGCCTGAGTGCGGGGACGGTGGCCGGAATCCTCCCAGGGAAAGAGGGTGATCTCTAAGGTCTCGGCCGCCTGCCACTGGGGACGCTCCCAATCGGCGTCGGGAAGGTCGAGGTCGTCGGTGCGATGAATGGTGTATTGCATGGAGGTATAATAATTAACGGTGAAGCTGCGTGAAAGTGGCTCCGTACTGTTTGACGGGGAGTATGGTCTCCAGTATTTTCCTAGCAACTTGTGGAGCGATCGGCAATTGGCTGCTGATCGCCTTTTTGCGAAAGGGATACACGTTGCGCCGAGCGATTTTTTCCGCCATTGCCGCGCTGTTCCTCGCCGGAGCGGCCCAGGCCCAAATAAAAACCATCGTCACCGATCACTTCCGGGTCCATTACACGCTTGGAGCCGAGGGCACCGCGCGTCGCGTAGCCGAAACCTGCGAGGATGTCTTTCCCACCCTCGCTGCGGCCTACGATTACTACGACGACTTCCGCACCATCCACGTCATCGTCCTCGATAACTCCGACGTGCTGGGCAACGGCTGGGCCAACTACTACAGCAATACCATGGCCATTTGGGCCACTAGCCTCGACTTTGAACTGCGCGGCAGTCACGATTGGATCAAAAATGTGGTCACGCACGAGTTGACGCATATTATGACGCTCAACAAGGCGCGCAAGAAATGGCCCTTCCAGTTCGCGCTGCTCTCGGTCTCGCGCTTCGACTCCAATCCAGACATTAGGTTTATGTTCCCGCTGTACCATCTCAACGCCCCGCGCGGCTGGACCGAGGGTATCGCCCAGTACGGAGCGCAAAAATTTGGTTACGACTCTTGGGATTCGCACCGCGACATGTTGCTGCGGATGGCGGTGCTGGAAGACGATCTGCTCTCGTGGGAGGAAATGGGGACGGTCTGGGACCGCATGGGCAAGTTCTACGGCGAATTCGTGTACAATCAGGGCTACGCGATGATGGTGTACATCCACGAGCAGTACGGCGCTGAGAAAGTCGATGAACTGACGCATCAGATCGGCTCGATGAGCTTCGACCCGGCCATTCGCCGGGTGCTGGGCATTTCCGCCGACCAGTTTTACGCCGATTGGGTCGCCTTCTTGGCCGAGAATTACGGTCGCCTCGAATCCGAGATTCGCGGGCAGGGTTTCTTTGAAGGTGTGCCGCTGGACGAGGTCAACGAGGGCGTGCTCGAATATCATCCCGCGCTGTCGCCGGACGGCAAAAAACTGGCGTATCTCACCAGCGAGAAGCGGGACTATGGGATCACGGTGCTCAAAATCTACGATTTCGAGACGCGAAAAAAGATCGAGCTCAAAAACTGGATAGATACGCGGATTGGCTGGTCACCCGACGGGGAGGAGATCGTCTTCGTCCGCAACAAGGGCGGCTTTAACGACCTCTATATCTACAACTTGGCCGAGGACAAGGAGCGCCGCATCAGCGCTAGGCTGCGCGCCAAAGACCCCTCGTTTTCCCCCGATGGCCAGCGCATCGCCTTTGTGCACAATGAGGACGGGACCAACAACCTCGGCCTCATAGATCGCGATGGCACGGACTTGGTCTATCTGACGAACAACAACGACGCCACTCAATACATGGGGCCGCGCTTCTCGCCCGACGGCGAGTGGCTGCTCTTTAGCGTGTTCCGCGGCGAGGACCGCGACATTGCGATGATTCGCGCCGATAGTCCGCCGCGGCCAAAGATCTTTGAGAAGGCGAAAAAGAAAAAGAAGAGCGAAGACGAAGAAGACGGAGAAAACGGAGAAAACGGAGAAGACGAGGAGGAGACCATCGACGTCTTTCCCGATACGGTTGCCTTCGCCCATCCCGACTCGTCGGGGTTCCGCGCGCTCGTCGCCTCGTCGGCCGACGAACGCGATCCGCATTGGCTGCCCGATGGCTCGGGTTTTGTATTTTCGTCGGACCAGAGCGGCATTTTCAACATCTACCGCTATCGCTTGGAAAACGACGAAGTCGAACAGCTAACCAATGTCATCGGCGGGGCCTTTGTGCCGACTGTAGCCGCCGACGAGAGCGTGGTGTACAGTGGCTACCGCTCCAACGACTATAGTCTCTATCGCTTCGAAATGGGCGAATACGAGCGCGATGCGCACTTCGAGCCGGTGGTGATGCGCGACTATCGCTCCATCTTCGACGGCCTCAAGCTCGCCGATCAGTTCCAGATCTCGACGTACAGAGGGCGCAACGTCTTGCGCTACATCCCGATTCTACAGGTCGGCCCCACGTATGTCGGCAACACTTTTGGCCTCAATCAAGCCAGCGGCGGCTTGCAGTTTACCACCGGCGACATGTTCGGCGGCCAGGAGCTGACAGCTTGGGGCATTGCCGGCAAGAACATACGAAGTGCCACAGATCTCAATACGGATGTCGGCTTCTTCTACGAGCGCCGGCTCCGGCCGCAAGTGGGTAACAATCGGACTTTCAACCCCTCGTTTTACATAGCGGGCCGGCGGCGCGAGATCGACAACTTGATCAAGGACAGCCAGGTCACGGTCGATACGCTCGGGGTGGGCAATGTCTATCCGGTCCCAGTCGATTCGGTCACCAGCTTGCTCATTCCGGCCGCTAGGCAATACATCTATCAGGGCATTAGTCGCCACGATCTGTTCAAGACCGCCTTGGGGCAACTCGCCGTGGGCGTCGATGTGCCGATGACCCGGCGCACCGAGTTGAACGCCCTCTACATATGGCGCAACTACTCCGAGGGCTGGTCCTTGCGCCACTTCCGCAGCCAGAACCAGATCTATGTTGGACAGCAGAAATATGCAGACTCAGACACTACTATGTACGACGTGTCGGCTATCTTGGACCCAGCGCTTTTGGCCCAAGACACCCTGTTGGTTAATAACGAGGATCCGCTGAAATTCTACGGCGATCTCAGCTTTTTTCGCACACATATGTTGAGCATGTCTTGGCGCTACCGGAAGATCAACCCCACGGCCGACCGGTTGATCAGCCCATCGGGTCGCGCCATGGCCTTAGTCTATCGCTATTTGATGCCGACGGTAGCCGATTCGCTAGCCCAGCAAACACCCACCGATGGAGTCCCCCGCGATCAGTTTGCCGGCGTCGAGCGCCGCATGCGGGTCAACGAATACATAGCTGCATACAATGAGCGAATCAAGTTGCCGTTCGACAATTCGCTCAACATAGAGTTAATTGGCGCGTACAAAAACGTTCGCCTCAAGCCCCGCTTTACCGAAGACGGCGGTTTCTTTGAAGGCCGCTTCTACTGGCCCCTGCGCTACTATATCGGCGGGCGCAACTTCCTCAGTGGCTACCCCTATTTCACCGACTCGGGCACCAAATTGCTCTACGCACGCGTCGGCTACGGGTTTCCGATCCTCAAGCGCATCAGTAGCCGCTTTATCAACTTCAACTTTTCCAAGCTCTACGCCGAGCTGTTCGCCGAAGCCGGGGTGGTGGGCAACTTCTCGCGCTTTGAGGATATTGACTTCTGGTCGGGCGAGCGATGGCGGTCTTTGCCCAATACAGACAAATTCCTGACCAACGTGGGCGGCGAGTTGCGGCTACAGCTTTTTACCTTCTACCGCATCCCCATGTTCGCCTATTTCCAAGTGGCGCATCCGCTCAATCGCGACCGGGTTTCCAGCGGCGAGGACGCCCCCCTGATCGACAAGTGGCGCTACTACTTTGGGTTCGGACTGTGAAACGCGAAGATCGTCAGGCGGGCAAAGTCGATTTGCACAAGCTAGCCTTGCGGCTCAAGGTGATGGAAATGATCGGCATATACGCCCACCGCCGCCGCCTCGACGAGGCCTATTTGCGCTGGTATCGCTTGATCCAGCCCAACTGATCCACGTCCGTAAGAGGCCCTTCAAGTTTGCTCCCGTCGCGAGAGTCTGAGCGCGAGTTGGGCGTAGCTCAAGCTGGAGACGACGACCAAGGCCGCTGCTGTCATGACTAGTCCTGTGCGCAAGCTAGCCGGGATCTCGATGACGTAGCTGAGGGCCATAAGCACCATGCAGAGGGTCGTGTATTTACCCCAGCGATTGGCGGTAATGACCAGCCCCTGTGAACGCAAGAGCAATCCCCCCACCAGTACGATTCCCAAATCGCGGACAAAGAGCATCCCCAATAGCCACAGCGGCAAATCGCGCCAGAGGACCAACCCACCGAGCAGGCAGGCGAGGAAAATTTTATCGGCCAGTGGATCGAGTATTTTGCCGAGGCGGGAAACTTGGTTGTAACGCCGCGCCACCCAGCCATCGCCGATGTCCGTGATACCGGCAATGAGCAGTAGGAGCATGGCTTGGAGTTGGGCCGTCGGCCCTTGGGCGATGAAGTAGAGCAGAAAGGGGATGAGCAGAACCCGCAGGACGCTGAGGAAATTGGCCAACATTGCCGGGCTATTGCAGCATTTCGCGGGCGTGTTGGCGCGCCGTATCCGAAATGGTCTCGCCGGCCAACAGATAGGCAATTTCTTCGGCGCGGGCCTTGGCGTCGAGTAGCACGACCTCGGTAGTGGTCCGCTGTTGTTCCTGCTGTTTGCGCACTGAAAAATGCTGGTCGGCGAGGCTGGCAATCTGCGGCAGGTGGGTGATGACGATGGTCTGGCGCGCTGCGGAGAGGGCTTGTAGTTTGCGGCCAACGGCCGCGGCGATGCGCCCCGAGATCCCGGCGTCGATTTCGTCAAAGACCAAGGTCGAAACGAGGTCGCGCCCGGCGACCGCTTCCTTGAGGGCTAGCATCACGCGCGAAATTTCCCCGCCCGAGGCAATGCGCGCTAGGGCACGCGGTGGTTCGCCGGCATTGGCAGAAATGTGGAAGGCGACGTGCTCCATGCCGTGTTCTCCAGCCGCGTAGCGACGCCCGTCGCGCTCGACTGTCCCCTCTAGGTCTTCAGTGGTTGCCAGTTCGATGTAGAACAGGGCCTTAGCCATGCCCAATTCTCCGAGCGCGGCGACTAATGACCGCGACAAGGTGGCACTGGCCTGCTGGCGAGCCGCAGAAAGGGCCAGACAACAGGTGGCAAACCCGGCGAGTGCTTGATCGCGGTGCTCGGCCGCTTGGGCTAGTTCGTCGCGGAGCAGACTAGCGCGGTCTTCTCGCGCCGCAAGCTCGCGGGCGCGTTCTAAGACGGCATCGAGAGTGCCGCCGTATTTCTTTTTGAGGGTGCGCAGGCCGTCGCGGCGCTCGCGCAGTTCGTCGGCCCGCCCAGGACGCACCTCAATTCCGCGGGCGTAGTCGCGGAGTTGGCTAGCGAGATCTTCGACTTCGTAGATCAGCTCTTCTAAGGCCGCAGTTTGGGGGCCGAGCGCAGGGTCGATTTCGCGGAGTTGGTCGAGTTGACGACGTACTTGGCCGAGGATCTCGTACACCGCACCTTCGCGCTGATAGAGTCGGTCGTAGAGTTGAAGACCGCCTTGGGATAGGGTCTCGGCGTTTTCGAGAACTTGCAACTCGCGCTCTATTTCGGGCTCTTCACCCGGTCGAGGTGTGAGGAGGCGGATCTCTTCTAACTGGAAAGTGCGCAGTTCGTCTTCGGCTGCGAGCGCGTCGCGCTCTGCGCGCAGCTGGTCGAGGCGGGCTACGCTATCGCGGTAAGCGCGCCAGTGCTGTCCCACGAGGCGGCGCTGGTCGTCGAGGTCGGCAAACGCATCGAGAAAGCGGGCGTGGAGCTTGGGGTCGAGCAGCGATTGGTGTTCGTGTTGGCCGTGCAGGTCGACCAAGATTGAGCCGATTTGCTTTAGCTGCTTGATTGGTTGACCTTGGCCGTTGACAAAGGCCCGCGAGCGGCCTTGGCCGCGAATCTCGCGGCGGAGGATGAGTTGCCCGTCCTCCAAGAGAACGCCCAGATCGGCTAAACGCGCGATTTGATCTTGGTCGTCGAGTTCAAAAAAGCCCTCCACTGCACACGAGTTAGCCCCTTTGCGCACTAGCTCAGCGCTGACGGGACCACCGAGGATGGAGTTGAGGGCACCGATGAGAATGGACTTGCCGGCCCCAGTTTCGCCGGTGACGACGTTGAGTCCGGGGCCAAATTCGATTATCGCTTCTTCGATAAGGGCAAAGTCCTTGATGTAGAGGCGAGTCAACATCGGGCC
>JAPOYQ010000309.1 GCA_026706505.1 Gemmatimonadota bacterium | reverse complement strand
GCGCGATGCGAGACATTGGGGGTGCAGACGGAGACGATATCGGGATGCAACTCGTCCATCATGCGTCCACAGTCGTCGTACGCGCGGGGAATGCCGTGGCGGTCGGCGGTCTGTTGGGCCTTGGCCAAGGTGTGATTGAACACGCCGACCACTTCTACGGCCGGGGCCAACTCCAGCCAAGCGGGGATGTGACCGACGTTGGCGACCATGCCAGTGCCGACGATGGCTACTTTGTACGGGGCCATATCTTTATACCTCCCACTCCTCTTCCTGCTGCAGCGCGTACAAAGACGTATATCCCCCCGACCAATCCGGCGGAATGAGACAAGGCCGCGGGTCGTGATAGGCCCAGCGCGCCTCTTTGCCCCGCACAATAACTCCCGAGTACTGCGGGCTGTTCAAGGGATTGGCCGTATAGGGAAATGCGTCGGCCGCCGAATAAATATTGAGCAACAAGGGCCGTCCCTTGGGCGATAAATTCTTCTTAGACCCATGTACTGTGCGGCAATTGTGGATGGTGATGGACCCAGCCGGTCCCGACATATACTCCACGCGACCGAGGTCAACTTGGGGCAAATCCTGCTCGGCGATACAGCCGACCCATTGTCTAGAGGCATTGTACTGATCGAACAAAGGCCCGTTGTGGCTGCCGGCGACCCCGGCCAAAGGCCCTTGGTCGTCATCGACATCGTAGAGGTACGTGCCGATGGTCAAGGGGCTGTAATTGGTGTGCGGCCAATACGTAATATCCTGGTGCCACTTAACTTCTTCGCCGCCTTCGGACCACTTGAAATTCAATTTCGAGTGGTGATACTTGACGTCCGGGCCAACCAGATCGGCGGCCACGTCGGCCAAAACCGACTGAGAGGCAAACTCCCAATAAACCGGGTGCTGGTCCACCGGACTGGTAAGGCGCCGCAGGCGAGGGTTGTCGGCCGTGTGATCGGGCTCCAGATCGAAGACCTCGTCCGATTGCGTCAGGCCGCGGCTGCGCTCGACCATTTCGTCGGTAATGGCCAACAAGCGCTCAATCCACTCCGGCCCAATGAGATTTTCAACTAAGAGAAAGCCTTTGTCGAAATAGGATTGTCGCTGCTCTGGGGTGAGGATCTTGGGCGGGTGTTCCATAATTTGTTCGGGCGTCATGATCCTGTCTCCTCTGCTTTGTAGTTCGGCCAGCGCATACTATGCTAGCGAATTCATGTGTACCGCTCAAGTCGCGTCTCCGCCTACGGTGGCGGTCTTGCTGCGGAAACGCTAGCTTTCGACAGGCTGGAATTTTTCCTTCATCTTTTAACCCACAAGATAATGACTCCAGAACACCACACCGTCATCATCGTCGGCGGTGGGCCGGCGGGCCTGCCGTTGGCCGTGGTCTTGGGCGGCTGGCATCCTTTCTTCCGCAACAGCCGCATGTTTGCCACGCGCTACGCGCCCCTAGCCGGATACTTACAACAGTTCGACCGCACGCTGTTGGGGCTGGATATGCAGTATCTCGTGCAAAGTGGCATCAGGCCCGTCGATCTGTTCCGCACCTTGCACCACCCGCGACAACTCTTTGAGGAACTGGACCAAGTCGCCATGGACTTTCGGCGCGGCGAGCCGCTGGACGCGCTGCTGATCAGCCGCGAGTCAGTCGGCGGGTTGTGGAACCGCGCGCCGCACAACCTGCTGACCTTGTCGCCGGGTCAGTGGATGGAGTTTGCCTTTTATCCGCTGGCGCAGCACGCCGCGGAAATCGGGCGTTCCTTAGACGTCAACGCCCTAATCCTCAAGACCGATCTGATCGAGTACTATCACCGCGTACCCAAGCGCTTCGAGGTGACAGAGCGCATTCGCACCTCTGAGGAAGTCGAGCGAATTGAGCCGCACGAAAGGGGCTTTCAGCTCACCAGTCGGCACGTGCAAACGGGCGTTGAGCAGCGCTACACCTGTAAGTACTTGGTCCTCGCAACCGGCCAGCGCGCTCAGTTGCGCTCCCTTGGGGTGGAGGGCGAGGACTGGCCTTTTGTCACCGCTCACTACGACAAACCCGCAGACTTCCCTGGCGAGCGAGTCATAGTCGTCGGCGGCGGGCGCTCGGGCGATTGGGCCGCGACCGAATTGCACGACGCCGGCAAGCAGGTGTACTACGCCATGCGCCAAGGGCCAGCGGTCCATTGGCAGCTCATCAACGACAGCCGCCACGGGCTACCCTATTACCATCGCATCGCCGAAATCCTCGAAAGCCGCTCGCCCCGGCTCAAAACCTTGTATCACGCCCAAGTGACGCAGATCGCCGAAGACGGACAGGTCAATCTGAAAACGCCCGAGGGAAACCAAGTCGTAGAAGTCGATCACGTGATCAAGGAAATCGGCGGCACAGCCGACTATTCGATCTTACAGGACTTTGCACCGCTGACCCTCGCGCCCATGCGCGACAACTACCGCTTCCAACTCGATCAAGTCCAGACCCACGCCCACAACTACGAGTCGATTGACATCCCCAACTTGTACCTCGGCGGCTATCTCGCGGCCGGAATCGGACTCGTCGTCATTGCCATGCACGGAACGACCTACGCGATTGCCGGGGATATCCTGCAAAAAGAGGGGCGGCTTTAGCCCGCATTTTTTTTGTAACCTTTCTTCGCTGACAATCGTTAGTGTAGGCGAAGGACGATGGGAAGCCGCTATGGGACGTTTCCGCCGGCTCTGTCAAGAGCACCGGGACCGCATTTACACATTCGCCTTCTACTATATGGGCAACCGCGAGGACGCCGAGGATATTACCCAAGAGGTTCTATTCCGCCTGTGGCACCACGGCCTCCGCATGGACGACGAAAGTGTGGCGGCTTGGTTGACCCGGGTAGCGCGCAATGCCTGCTTGGACGCTTTGCGCCATCGGCATCGCTATCGCTCGGTAGTCAGTACCCAAGATCCCGAGCCGGTCCTACAGCGTACTCCGGCTGTCGCGGCGGACGATGTGGATCTGCGGCGACAACTGGAGGCAGCCCTTACCCAGCTAGAAAGCCCCCTGCGGGAAATCGTCATCATGCGAGAAATCCAAGACTTTTCCTACCGCGAGATCAGCCAGAGCTTGGAGTTGCCCCTCAATACAGTCAAAGTATATCTCCACCGCGGCCGGAGACGCCTGCGCGCCCTTTTACAGGAATAGACCATGCCTGCAACTTCTCCTTGCTCCTGGACCCAAGAGCGGATCGAAGCCTATATCGACGGCGAATTGACGCCTGTTGAGCAGAGCCGACTCGAAACCCATGCAGCGACTTGCGCGGCCTGTGCCGCCGAACTGGAAGACGCCCGTCGGTTGATCAGCGCGCTACGCACCCTACCCTCGCTCACCTGCCCCGACGCGGTCTCCCAAGCTCTCCAAGACCGCATTCACCAGACGCGACAAGACCACTGGCGCACCGCCACCAAGAGGTGGTACAAACCCCTTGCAGCCGCAGCCGTCTTAGCCTTGATCGCCGGCTATCACCTATTCGACCCAGAACCTGTTCCACCGGCCTTTAGTCCCAAAGAAGTTGCCCAAGCCCGCCGCCAAGTAGAGTGGACCCTAGCCTATTTGGGCGACCTGAACAGCCGCATGGGCACCACAGTGCGCGACGACGTGATTCAGCCGCACCTAGTCCAGCCGTTGCGTCTCAACCTAGACACTATCCTACCCGTCCAAACCATGTGAGGAGTTTTGCCATGTTCTTTCTTTACGCTCTCCTTCTCTTTGCCGTCGCCGTCGGTCCCACTAGCGCGTGGGCCTCCCCGCCGTTAGAAAAGCAACCCGGGTACATCGATTTCTCCTCCTTGGACTTATTCGATGGCCCCGAGCCGGAAACCACTATCGAGATCTACCTAAAAAATTCACTCCTCGACTTGGTGGCTGCGGCGACCCGCTCTGAAGATCCAGAACTAGCCGATATGCTGGAGGCCCTATACCTCATCCGCTTCCAAGCTTACCACAAGGAGGAGGGTCAAGACCTAGACACGTCGTACGATTACGAGCGCATCGCCGAACGGCTCAAAGCCCTCACCTTGCCCGACTGGGAGCGAGTGGTGCAGGTGCGCAAACGCGACCAGCGGGTGCAGTTCTACGTGCGCACCGAGGATGAGACCATTGTCGGGCTTTTGGTCTTGGCTGGCGATCCCCAAGAATTTGTCTTCATCAATATCGTCGGCTCTCTCGACCTAGCCCAAGTGGGGCGCATTGGCCGCAAATTCGACATAGCGCCTTTAGACAGCATTGACTTTGGGGCGGCTACCCCTAAAGCGCCGCGGCAAGACTAGCTATGACCAAATTGGCTTCATATGCGGTCATCGCGCTGGGTCTGACCGGTTGCTTCCGCGCTGCGGACTTGGGCCAGTTGCGCCGGGACATAGAGCGGGAGCTACCCGAGGTCCAATACGAGCGGGAAATTGAAATGAGTTTTGGCCCCATGAGTGTGGGTTTTGCTCGCTTGATCACCTCGCCTTACCTTGAGCCCTGCTCTATTTGCCCCGAGGAGTAATGAAACCCATCGGTCAACTCCAGTACTTTCGCTCGTCCGTCGATGGCCAGCTCCACCCTTGCGCCGTCTGCGCCACTGATACTGGTCCCGACCCCAAACCCCTGATCATCGAGGTCAGTCCCGGTGCCCTGCACCACCTGCCGGGTGCTGTTGCCCTGACCGAGGAAATGGCCGCCATTGCCGCGGCCGAGGGCCGCTCCTGTGTGGTCCTGCGGCCCACCGGGCGGGGGCCCGGCTCCGTGTACCAGAACTACGGCGAGGTCGATGTCCTAGAAGCCATCGAGCACGTGGCCGCTCACTATGCCATTGACCGGGCGCGCATCAGTATCACTGGCTCGTCCATGGGCGGAGCCGCCGTCTGGTACCTGACTTCCCATTACCCGGACCTCTTCGCTGCCGCTGCGCCTTTCTGCGGCTATTGCGACTACCGCCTGTGGGAGAAGCCCGGCGGCCTGACCTTCCACATGCACCCCTGGGAGGAACCCTCCTGGCAATCGCGCTCGGCCGCCTTCCTAGTGGAGAACCTGCGGCACACGCCCCTGTGGATCGTCCACGGGGAATGGGACCGGGCGGTGGGTGGCGGCGTGCCCGTGGCACACTCGCGTCAGATGGCCGGCCTGCTGGAGGAAAAAGGCATTGCCCACACCTACACCGAAGTGCCCCGCACCGGCCACGGCTGCCGCACGCCGGATATCTGGAAGCAAGTGATTCCCTGGCTGCTGAACCAGCGCAAACAGGATTCCCCCTCCCATGTATCTCTGGTCACCTGGGGCCTGCGCCACAATCGCTCGTACTGGGTGGAAATAGACCAACTCGCCCACTACGGAGCGTCCGGCGAGGTGGATGCCCGCCTGGAAGGAGAACGCCTGACTGTGCGGACAGAGGGCGTCCACACTCTTTCCTTGGGCCCGATCAAAGAGGGTTCCGCCCTAGAAGTAATCATCGACAGCCAAGCCCTAGGCCGCCTCGACTTGGGCCGCCGCCAATCCTTTCGTCGCCACCAGAGCGGCACCTGGGAAACGGGCACTTTCGACCTCAGAGCCGAGAAACGGCACCAGGCTTCCGGCCCCATCGGCGATCTGTTCTACGACGGCCTGCTGCTGGTGCCGGGGACATCTGGCTCGGAGGAGGAATGTTTCTACAACGACTGGGTGGCCGGCCATGCTACTGGGTACTTCAGCAGTCGCAACGGCGGCGTTCACCGCGGCGGTATCATGGGCGAGAATACCGTGGAGCTGCCCGTCGTCAGCGATGTGGATCTGCGGGACGACGACCGCGACGGCAACAACCTGTTGCTCTACGGCACCTCATCCACCAACGCCGTGCTGAGGCAGTTCGAAGGTCAGCTACCGCTGGGCTTTGAAGGCGACGCCATCCGCTTGGCCGACAACCTCTACCGCGGCGAGCGCACCGCTGTCTGCGCCGTTTTCCCCCACCCCCACAACCCACAGCGCTACGTCGCTGTCCACGGCGGCACTGCGCCAGACGCCATTTGCTGGGGCAGTCACCTCGACATGCAATTGCTGCCGGACTACTTGGTGTATTCAGAGGGCGAGGTGCTGGACTGGGGCTTCTGGGACAACAACTGGCAATCGCCGGCCTGATGCAGTTGGAACGTCTCCCTATTCCGTTGGTTGAGGTTCGCTTCCGACATGTTCTCCCCCGGTCAATAGTCATAGGGCAATGGTTTTGGATCGAGCCATTCTACAATTCGATCTTTTATCGCCCAAGCAAAGAAGAAATTCCCGCGCGGCGTGTGATGTCCGATATAATACGGTGCCAAAAACGTCTGTACATCCCCTCGATATGTCGCGTATTCTTCCCGAAAAGCATCGCGCAAATCGATCATCGGTACGTCCTTTGTCGCCAACCAATCCAAAAACGTCTGGTCAAAAAGCGGCTCGCCCTTCAGGGCATTCGCTACATTGTGCGAACCAAATGACAAAATCACCAGCAGCTTTTTTCCATTAGCCTTTGTAAACGCCTTGGCCTTTTCAATCACAAACCGCGTTGCAAACAGAGCCGCTTCAGTATGCAGGCTGTAAACCTCGGCATCTGATCCCGCATTCTCGAGCTCTCCCCCCATACTCTGCGCCATTGCCGACGCATCTTCCACACTGCCCTTGCGCGCCATAACCGCGTGCAAAATCGGATCGTCGCCAAAAGTCTCCCACACCCAATCCGCATCGCACAACCGATAGAGTTCATCGGGAGTCTTACACAAATTCTCGCGCTCTTCCACAGTTCCGCTTTCCAGATTCACGCACAAATGCGGCAGCGTAAACCGCCCCTGTCGTCCCATGCGGATGGACCGCCACGCATCCAAATTGCGAAAGTGATCGTCGTCCCACACGTTCAAAATCACGTATTCGGCGGGATATTCCCTCTCCACAATTAACATTCGCCGATATGCCTGATACACACTGTGCCCGCCAATGCCGTAATTGCGAACGGGTTCCAGCAGATGCGCGGCCAAATACTCCTGCCATGTCTCCCCATTGCTGACCTGATCGCAATGCGTAAAGCTATTCCCATACGTATGGATACGACACGGGCGATCCGCGTAATTGACCGCTTGCCGCGCACCGTCTTTCTCGTACGCGTAAAACCCGCGCGAATCATCTACGCCACCACCGCGAAACCCATCGCAAACCACCCATCCGATCTCGGGATCAAACGCCGACTGTGCATTATTACACATAATCCTCGCCAACTCTACCGGCACATCGGCCTTCGCAGGTGTCACAAAATGATCCACCATCTCGCGCGTTGGCATAATCGATTTCAAATATTCGCGTCTTGTCATCGCGGGGTCCTTTCGCCTTTCTCGTCTCGCTTCCTGATACCGGCCTGGCCGAAGGCGATAGTTATTATAATACTTTGCCAGCATTCATAGGAGGATGAATTCTATGCAAAACACCGCATGGGCGAGCGTGGAAGAAAGCGACCTTGCAATCAAAATCGAAACCGACAAACTTGCCGCTATCATCCCCAAGAAGAATCCCAAACACTGGATGACCGGAATCGAGAAGGGATCGTTTCTCGACAAAGCCACCGGCTTCCGAGAAATCGGCGATGGCTTGATGGTCATTGACTGGCTCATGGAAGCGGGCAGCGACGAAGACTACGGCGATCAGGTGATTGCGCCGGACGGGGATGGTGTCGGCAGATACTCTTGGTACGAAAACGAAAACGAACCGGACCGGCAGTACTATACGCGCATGTCTCACGGCAGCAGCCATCGCAAGCGCATGGTCGAGGGACCACAACTCTGCCACAGAATGAAACCCGTCCAACCGGACGTGATCCACGGGACAGATTTTATCGCAGTCACGACCACATATCAGTACGAATA
>JAPOYQ010000887.1 GCA_026706505.1 Gemmatimonadota bacterium | reverse complement strand
AAGCCCAAGAGTTGCGCCAACTCGTCCCCCGCGCCCTACAAGCCCTTTCCGACGACGAGATGCGCGTTATTCAGCTTCGCTATCAGTACAAAAAATCGCCCGGCCAAGTCGCGTCGCGCTTGGGCCTTTCTCGCGACGCAATGGCTGCGCTCGAACAGAGCGGGTTAGAAAAATTGCGCCAAGGGCTCGAGGATTGGCATCGAGGCGTCTAAATTGCAGCAGCGGCTCTTTCCTCTGCTGGCTCCGGCCTTACTCTCGGGCCTGCTCTTCGTAGTTAGCATCCCCAAATTCGATCAGTATTACCTCGCTTGGATTTGCCTGCTGCCGCTTTTTTTGGCACGGCACTGGCTGCCCGCCCAAAACCACTTCGCCCTTGGGATGGTCGCTGGCCTCGCCTGGACCACCGGACGCACCTACTGGATCACCGAGACTCTGCAATTATATGGTGCCCTCTCCTTGGCGACCGCCGCAGCGACGAACGCGCTGCTCATTTTATACATGGCCTTGTACCTGGCCTGTTTTATTGCGGTGTGCCGCCGCCTAAACTTTTCCTCCCCGCTCTTTGCCTGGTCGGCAGCCGGCGTCTGGGTCCTTTTGGAGTGGGCGCAAAACTGGATGTTGAGCGGCTTTCCCTGGCAGCTACTGGGCGACTCGCAGTACCTCAACCTGCCCTTTTTACAATGGGCTACCATAACCGGCGTCTACGGCCTGAGTTTTCTCATCGTCCTATTCAATGCCGCATTGGCTCAGGCCCTCTCGCACCGCGCCTTCATCTCTTATCTGAGCCTGCCTCTTTTCCTAGTGATCTCCGTTCATCTATGGGGCCTCCATCGGCTGCACGACGTGCCGAATCCGCCACCTGCCACCCTGAAGGTCGGCGTGGTCCAAGGCAATATCCCCCAAGACCGCAAGTGGAAGGAGAATCGGCAGGCCTGGACGGCTCGGCACTACGCCGCACTTACCCGGGACTTGGCGGCTGCGGAAAAACCTGCGCTGATCATCTACCCCGAGACGGCTCTGCCGCTCTATTTTGGCGACCCCTTATACTCAGCTTATGTCGATTCGATAACCGCCTTAGCGCCGGAGCTAGATACGCCCATGTTAGTCGGCAGCCTCAAGGGCGATTCGCAAAACCGCACAGCTCCAGTCTACAACCGGGCCTTCCTGCTCGACGCTCAAGGAGAAGTAGTCGATTACGCCGACAAAGTGCACTTGGTGCCTTTTGGCGAGTTTTTGCCCTTCCCATCCATCTTTCAGTATTTGGGAGGACTTACGGCAGAAAGCGGCATCTTCGCCCACGGGGAAAGACACAAAGTACTGCGGTTGCCACGCAGCGATACTTCGTTCGGGGTCTTTATCTGCTACGAGTCTATCTTTCCGGAAATTACCCGCGCGCTGATGGCCCAAGACCCGGACTTTCTGATCAACACCACCAACGACGCTTGGTTTGGCACCACCGCGGCTCCACACCAACACTTTGCGCAAGCTGTCCTGCGAGCCGTAGAAAGCGGGCGAGCCGTAGTCCGCGCCGCCAATACCGGCATTTCCGGTTTAATCGAACCGAACGGACGCATAGCCCATCGCACGCCGCTTTTTACCACCGTAGGCTTTGCTATAGACGTGCCTTTGCACCGTGGACAGACGATCTACACGCGCTGGGGGGACTGGCCGCTCCTGCTCTGCGCCCTCGCGCTAACGCTAGCCGCAGCCCGCAAAAATTGAAATTAGGAATCGCACCTGAATACTACCGGACAATGCGTCGGGTCGTCAATAAAGGCCGTCAGGCCCTCCCGCTTGTCGTCCACTGGGCGGGATCGCTCGGTGCGCATGTGAACGGCCAAGCTCCGCCGCGGCCCGGCAGAATGATTGGGGCCACTGCCGTGTAGCGTCAGGCAGTGGTGAAAGCTCACGCCCCCTTTGGGCAGGGTCGCTGCCACTTCCACCCACTCATCGCTAGCCAGCGCAACCAACTCTCGCTTCTGCTCGGCTAGGTCTTGACCGAAAAAATCGCTGCCTGGCAGCAATCCCCACTGGTGCGAGCCACGCACAAAGTGCATCGGCCCGTCCGCCGAGCCGACCTCGCTCAAGGCGATCCAAGCCGTAAATAGCTCGCTGCCCTCTTCCCAAGCCCCCCAATAGTTGCGGTCCTGATGCCATCCCACATGGGTTCCGCTAGACCCTGCACCCGCGACCGGAGGCTTGTACAGCAACTGCACCCACCAAATTTGGACCCACTCGGCCCCACAGACTTCAGCGGCCAAAGCCCCGAGGGCCGGATGTTTGATCAGATCCATAATAGCCCGATTGGCGATTTGGGGCTTCTCAATTTTGCACAGCCGCTGCGGATCGTCGCCCGGGCTCCAAGCCGAAGACCGGGGCGGCACCCCGGTATCGTACTCGCCCCGCCGCACCGCATCCATTCCCTCCACAGCGCGATCAACGGCGTCTAAGGGCCATATGGCTGCGTCGTGGATGTAAAACCCATCCCGCACATACGCCGCTTTGGGGCTTTCGCTCATCATCGTCCCTCCTAAGCCGGACAATCGGGGATATCGATCCACCGCCGCTCGGCTGCGGCCTGGAGGATAGAATCGGCAACGGCCTGCGCCCGCATCCCGTGATAAAACGAGGGCACGCAATCGCGTCCCTCGCGGATGGCGCTGACGAATTCCCAAGCTTGGTCGTAGCGGAAGCTCTGCACGGGATCGCCGACGGACGGATCGCGCGGCGCATTGGGCCGCTTGAGGAACTCGGCGGGCACGGGCTGACTCTGATAGGGCTCGCCGCGAGGCGCGAAGAGCACTTCGTGTGGCGCGTGCAGGCGATAGACGACCGAAGCATCCTCCCCGTTGAACTCGGCTAAGTCGTGGTCGCCCTTCGGGCCGTACCCCTTGCTCAACTTGCCCATCTCGAAGACGCCCGTGGTGCCACTTGCAAACTCGGCGATCCACGCGATCCAATCTTCCACGTCCTGCGGTGGGCACGGCTGGCCTTCGCGGGTCTGATCTCTTGGCACCAACTGCTTGGCCGCACTGCACACGGCCTCTATCGGCCCTAGCAGATCCTCGGCAAAATCAATGCGGTGAATGCCCATATCGCCCAGTTCGCCTGACCCGGCGTAGCGCTTGTATTGCCGCCAGCCAATGGCGCGCTCTCCCCAATCTTGCAGGCGCTGGAAGCGAGCGTGGCGAATCGCCCCCAAGGCCCCAGTCTGCACCAAGTGGCGGATGTAGTTCATGGCCGGCACAAAGCGATACGTAAACGCCGTCATGTGGCGACGCCCTGACGCCTTGCCCCTAGCGTATATTTCCTGGGTTTGGGCAAAGTCCATACCCAGAGGCTTCTCGCACAGCACATGGCAGCCAGCGTCTAAAGCTTGGACAATCAACTCGTAGTGATAGACGTTGGGGACAGCGATGCAGACCGCGTCCGGGGCCACGACATCTAAGAGCGCATCCAGCCGGTCAAAAGCGGCCGCAAGGCCCCACTCCGCTTGCCGCTCTTGCCGCAGCGTCTCATCTGGCTCGCAGATCCCAGCGATCTCGACCC
Organism: Gemmatimonadota bacterium; assembly: GCA_026706505.1. The sequence continues at coordinate 4,311 of JAPOYQ010000887.1, read as the reverse complement.
CGGGGATCAGCCGCAGTCCAGGATAGTGTACTCCCGCACAGACGCCGCCTGTGCCCACCAGCCCTACGCGCAGTGCATCTTGATTCATACGACCTCTTTCATTTGCATTTGCATTTGCATTTGCCTTTCTGTCTCGGCCAGCTTATCGACGAGTGCGTGCAACCTCGGCAAGTCCTCAGCAGCCACATCCTCGGCAAAAGGCACCACCGGCCCTCCGGCCAGCCCAAATCGCTCCATAGCCGCGTGCAGCGCCGAGCCACTATAGCGCGCCGCCCGCTCACCGCGCAAATCCTCAAACGGCACCATCTGCCGCCGAATCTCCTCCGCCCCAGCGCGATCCCCCGCCGCAAAGCGCTCTAGAAGCGTCAGGCTCATGCCGGGAACAAAGTTGGCCATCCCCGAGCTGAACCCAACCGCGCCGGCGGCCATATAGTCGATACAGGGATCCTCGGCCATGCCACAGACCATGGCCGCGTCCTCCCCAGCACCAGCGACGATCTGCTGGAATGCTTCCAAGTCGTCAACCGCATATTTAAGCCCCACCACTTCGTCTAGCTTACACAGCGCCACTACTTGCTCGACTGGCATAATATCCAGACGGCGCTGATACAGTATTGTGGGCAACTGGGTCTTCTCTGCAATGTCGCGCAAGCCGACGGCAACGCCCCCGGCTGAGGCTGGCCCGACGATGGGCATAATCATCGCCCCGGCGACGCCCAAAGAGCGGGCAATCCGCCCCATTTCCAGCGCCCGACCATACCCCGGCCCGATCCCCGGCACCACCAACGCTTCTCCGGCTGCCGCCTCTACAAAGGCCCCAACGACGGCCTCGTATTCGTCTAAGGTCATATCGTACACCAGCCCTGTGCCGCACGCTGGCATGATAAAATCGACGCCCCTCTCACAGAGGAAACGCACATTGCGGCCAATCCCCGCCAAGTCAATGCCCCGTTCCGCATCGCGGGGTGTGATCGCCACAACCAGCACGTTGTGGCACTGTTCCTGTTGCAACATCTGCATAGTATTCTCCTTTACCTGCTAGGCCCACACGGTCTCGGTGGAGGTTGTGGCGTGTTTATTGTAGTGCTCCATGTAATCCTCGCGCGGCGGGCTGAAGATGTCGAGGATTTTGGCCGGTCCTTCTTCGACGATCCCCCAGTGGACCACGTTCGGCGGAATCAAGAAGGCGTCGCCCGGGCCGGTGACGCGCTCCTCTGACCCAATGCGAAAGCGGAAGCGCCCGGCGAGCACCAAGCCGGCTTGCTCGTGCGGATGGCTGTGCTCGGGCACTTCACAGCCTTCTTCCATGTCCAAAAACGACAGCATTAGCCGCTCGCCAGCCACCAGGCCGCTGTTGATTTGGGGAAAAAGCTCCACAGCCGCAAGTTCCGCGGGATTGATAAAAGGCATAGTCTCCTCTCCTATTCGACAAAGCTCCGCAACCAAACATCGCCGCGATAGCGCGGCCACAGCGTAACAAACCGGCCGACCATCAGGCCGCTATAGGCCATCCAAGCACCGGCCAATTCCCAATCCAACCAGTATATAAAAACCAACGCCGAAGGCAAAAATATCCCGAAAGTGGCTAGCGCCATAGCCTTGAACAGGTACCCCATATCGCTAGCGCCGATAAAAATTCCGTCAAAGACGAAGACCACGGCGTTCAGCGGTTGGACCAGCGCGATGATTACATAGAGCGCGCCGACCTGTTGTACAACTTCCCGATGCGGAGTAAACAGCGCAGCAATAGGCTCCAAGGCCGCAAAGTAGACCACGCCAAATCCCGCTCCCAAACCCAACCCCCAGCAGATGATCCGCCAAGCAAACTGCCGGGCCTCGGCAAAAAGGTGCGCTCCTAGGCAGCGGCCGACCAGCGTCTCGGCCGCGTGAGCAAAGCCGTCAACGGCGAAGCTAGTTAGCCCCCAGACCTGCAAAATCACGGCGTTGGCCGCCAGCGGTGCTTCGCCCATCCGCGAGACCATGCCGAGCGTGAAAAAACCGGCAAATTGCAGGCAAAGAGTGCGGCCAAAGAGGAAGGCGTTGGTCTGCATCAAGCGCTTCATCGCACGCAAATCCCACAGCCTTGCAGGCCACTCCCGCAGATAGGGGCGGTAGCGGGAGAATAACCAAAAAATCCCGGTGGCCAGCGCCGCCACATTGCCCAACACAGAAGCCCAAGCCGCCCCTTCAACGCCCAGTTTAGGAGCGCCCAACTTGCCGTAGATAAGCACGTAGTCCGCGCCGATGTTGACCAAGTTGGCAACAGTCATAACCCAGAGGGGTGCTATGACATTGGCGGTCCCGAGGAAAAAGCCGTTGAGCGTCATAATGCTCAACGCCAAAGGTGCCTCCCACACCCGGATGGCGAAGTAGCGTATGCCCCAGTGCTGGACTTGCGGAGACCCACCGGCCAACTCAAACCCAATCCGCCTGATCCAGCCACTGGCCGCCACGATCCCCATGCCGAGGCAGACGGCCACAATAAGCGAGCGGTAGAGTACCCCCGCGCTCTGCTGTCGATCCCCTGCCCCGCTGTACTGGGCCACTAGTGCCGTGGTCCCCATGCGCAAAAAGGCCAAGCACCAGAATATGCCATTGAAGATCAAACTCGCCGTAGAGACCGCGCCCATAAAGGCCACTTCTGGCAAATGGCCGATCATCGCGGTGTCGGCGAGGCCGATCAGCGGTGTAGATAGGGCAGCGAGGATACTGGGGACGGCGAGGCTGAGAATCCTGCGGTCGAGTGAGTTCAATCCTCCGCCTCAGGTCGCCAACCAAACCGTTTCAGATCAATGCGTTGCGCGGTAAAGACAACGCCCTCGCTGGCCAAAAGCTCGTATTGCACCAGATGACCGCTGCCGCTGCGCGGCGAGACCTTCCCTTGGGCGTTGATGATGCGGTGCCACGGCAGATCCGACTCCCCGGGCATTCCCGCCAAGGCGAATCCAACCTGCCGCGCGCGCCCTGGGTAACCGGCCAAGGTGGCAATCTGCCCGTAGGTGGCTACCTTGCCGTAGGGCACGCAGGCGATGGTCTCATAGAACGCCCGGCGCATGGGGCTTTCAGCAATTGGGAGCCGCGGCCTCATCGCGCCCTTCCAGAAAATCCAGGGCCTTGGTATAGCTGCGCTTCTCCAAGTAGTGGCGCAACATCGGCGGGGCTTCGCTACCCAGCTTTTGGCCGAGTTCGTCAAGCTGCCGCAAATGTGCGGCGATCGACTCACCCTCGCGGTTGTCGATGGCCGCCATCAGCGCTTGTAGTTCGGTGTGCAATTGGTCTAGTGCCATAGCTCAAGCCGCCATGATGAGGTAGGAAAGCCACTCGGCGTGAGGGTTGCGAATCGCGTAGCGCGTGCCCGGTGGCAGGTGGATCATATCCCCTTCTCGAATTTCCTGCTCTTCGCCATCAACTTCCAAGACGCCGCTATTTTCCAGCACGTAATAGACCTGCTCCAGCTCTTCGCAGCACCGCTCGATCGTCTGTCCACGTGGCTGTATAGCCTCCCGATCAATACAGCGCAGCCCCTGCGTAAAACCCACGTTTTCCTCGCCGACCGGACCTAGCTGGTGCCAGCGCACCGCACCCGCACCATCGCCCATCGCCGGCACATCGCGCCAGTTGCGGATGGCAAAGTCGCCGCTGTTAGCCGAGATTCTTTGGCTGATCACGTGGTGTTCGAGCCAGTCATCGCTGGTATCGTTAAACATCTGATGGTGGATACCCGACGGCAGATACACCGCATCGCCCTCCTGCACGGGGAAACGCTCTTTGTCAAAGAGCACATGGCCACTGCCCGAGAGTATGTAGTACACCTGTTCGAGGTTTTCGTGCTTGTGATAATCCGAATTCTTGCGGCCTTGGAGCGCATGGCGGGCAAAGCCCTGTAGGCGCTTTAGGCAATTGCGCGGATCGGGATCGTCGTCGTCATCGCGGTCGCGCAACCCGCCCCAATGCACGGCGCTCAGGTGGGCTATGTTGGGTTGGACGTCGCGCCAATTGATGATATACACCATGTCTTATCCCTCCTAGGTTTACAAAGCAACGATTTGGCGCATGCGCGCACCGAGATCGATGAGTTCCTCGCGGCTGCCGCCCACTTCGTGGATCAGCGTGGAATCGTACCCCACCGCCCTCAACTCGGCCATGACCGCCGGCCAGTCCGTATCCCCTTCGAGCAGGTTGACGAAGCGGTGTTCGCCGCGGCGGAAATCCTTGAAATGGACCTTTTTGATGCGCGGCCCCAACTCGCGGATCCAGTGCTCCGGGTAACCGTAGGCCATCATGTTGGCCGTGTCGAGGTAGATCCCCACC
>JAPOYQ010000248.1 GCA_026706505.1 Gemmatimonadota bacterium | reverse complement strand
GTTGGCGAGGAGGTCGCCGTTGGGGTACAAATGGGTGCGGTGCCAGTGCAGCATGTCGGGTTGCTGCGGGAAGGCGGTGAAGTCATCTTCGTCAAAGGCTTCAGCAAAGTTGCATTGCCACTGGTGGAGGATGTTGCCGAGGGAGTCCATGAGCACGGCGGCGGTTGCGTTTTTGGATACGAGCGTTAGGCCGGGCTGGATGGCAGCGGCGTTGTGGATGATGGCCCCGGATGGCTCGCTGGCGTCTTCAAACCACATGGTGCTGGTGTATTGGTTTTTGGTGTCGGTGAGGTCTTCGTAGAGATAGGCGAGGTGGCCGTAGGCGTTGACGGCGTGGATGCGGATGTCGGGAGCGGGGGAGAGGTGGAAGATCGCCGATACTACGCCGTAGATGAAGGCGAGGAATAGGAGGCAGCAGATTAGGGTGGCGATGTAGGCTTTGTGGAAGAGGGACGACATCGAGTAGCTAGAGTATTCGCTTGGCTGAACAGGAGGCTTTACTTGAGCACCGCCACGGCCGTCCCCAAGGAGGCGACGAGGATGCCAGTGCAGGTGATGAGCGTGGCCATCAGCCGTGCGTAGCGCGAATCGAGTTGTTTGCCTAACTCGTCAATGCGCCCGTTGGTCTGATCAATGCGCTCGCTCATCTCGGTGCGCAGGGCATCAATACGCCCGCTCATCTCGGTGCGCAGGGTATCAATGCGCTCGTTGGTCTGACGCACATCTTGGCGCACATCCTGAATATCCTCTCGCAGGAAGCTGAGAGCGAGCGTGGATTCCGTTGGCGGGACGGGCTGGGACGGCTGTTCGGCCATGAGAAATTCCTCCGTGGATAAAGGTACGCATTCGTCCCTTTCAAGCAAAAGGTGGACCATGCCGGGCAACCGCCCGTTTTCTCTGGCCCCGATAGGGGCGATATGCGCCGGGCTGTTACCTTGCGTCAACGACGTTGTTTCTGCGCGGCAACACACCCCTTCGCTCGCAGCAGGGCAACTGCAATAGGAGGCAGCAGATGAGGGTGGTGATGTAGGCTTTGTGGAGGAGGGAGGGCCATCGGGGGCTAGCTCGGATTGGTGCTGACGAGGACGGTGGAGGGGTTGACGCCGAATTGCTCATGCTCAAGGAGCCAGCAGGCGTTTTTGTAGAGGGCCTGTGAGCTACCATGAGTCATCAACCATAGCCCGTTCCCGATTTTTCGCTTGTTCACAAATTCCCTATCGTCCGGGTGAATCGGTTCAGTATGCACAAGGTATAGTTTTGATTTGTCCTTACTTATTGGGCAATCGCGTGTTGAAATTTTGCCAATTTTGGCCAAGTACTCTGCAACGATGGCGCACAGATCGGCCCAATTCTTGAGCGGCCTTATACTCGAGTCCGGAAACTTGATATATGCTGGAGCTTTATGACCGTAATTTACTTTTAATGACGTAAGTGGGATCCAATCGCCGTTATTGGACGGCTTAGCGACCTTCTTTCCTCTGCTTGGCTCGGATATCGTAGGTGGCGATTCAGCGCGTGCGGGTTTTTCTATTATTACTGGTGTCGCCGCTTCCTGTGGCTTGCCACTCGCCAAGTTAGGTCGCCACAGCCCTAAAGCCTGTAACGCACAAGCATAAGGCTCGTCTTGCGTCAATTGGAAATTCATCAGGATTCGATCTTTAATCGGGGCTTGCTTAAATACTTCCAACATCCGCCAATGATCGCCATTCGTGAGGGTCATGTAGGGAATGCCAGCCGAGTTTGCGTAGTTGAGTGCCTGCATCGATTCCTTCTCATCCAACGGCTTCCCTAGAGCCTTGGCCTCAATAACAGCTATCGGTCGTCCACTCCCCATCAGCACGTAATCAGCCCAATCTCGACCTATACGGTATTCGAGTTCGACGGAATAGGGATCTCCAACATCCCATCCTAACTTGTGCAGCATGGGATCGATGAGCACCTGCCGCGTCCGCGTCTCATTGCCTTCCAAATAGGGGCGATGCGCCTGAATGCGTTCCCTCAGCGTTTCGATGGTTTCTTTTAGATCGTCTAATGCCATTGGGCTAGCTCCTTTGCGGACGGGCGTTGCGCCGGTATCCGTCCGTTGTTTCTTATGCCTCTATGGAAACAGATTTTAATCACACGCGGCTGATGCGTTTTTTTGGCTGGCTGGTGCATGCGCATCCGAATTTTTGGATTGACGTGGGCAAGCTGGAGACACAACTGCTCAAGAGCCGATTGGCGCGGCGGGTGGTAGAAGCGCCCATTTACATCACGGGACTGGCGCGTGCTGGCACGACTCTGCTGCTGAACATATTGGCGTCTCATCCGCGCCTTACCTCGTTCAAATACTGCGATTACTACGGCGCGTTTACACCGTTTTGGGCCGACCACATCTTTCGTGCCATCGGATTGGGTGCGGCGCGCAAACAAGAGCGAGCACATGCCGACGGCGTGATGGTCAACGCATACAGTCCAGAAGCCATGGAAGAAATCCTGTGGATGCAGTTTTTCGCTTACCTGCACAATCCCGCTGAGAACAATGTGGTCGAACAGCAAACCAGCCACCCGGAGTTTGAGGCTGTTTACGCGGCGACCTTGGCGAAGCTGTTGCTGTGCCGCGACGCCGAGCGCATCGTCTCCAAAAACAACTACAATATCACGCGGATCGCGTATCTGGCCAAGCTATACGAGGACGCGCGCTTTGTCATTGCCGTGCGCCATCCGGTTGCGCATATCGCATCCATGGCGCGTCAGCACCAGCGCAACTTGGCCCACTTCTCATCCCCGGATCATCGCCAGTACCTGCGCAACGCCGGTCACTTCGAGTTTGGCCACGAGCGCATTCCAATTACCATCGGCGCGGAGAAAACGCGGCACATCCAAACGCTGTGGGGCGAAGGGCGCGATGCCGAGGGGTGGGCTGAATACTGGAATGCGATATACGCTTGGACCTACGAGGAAGTGCTGCAGCACGAGGTGCTTAAGACGCGCTGTTTGGTGGTGCCGTTTGAGCAGTTGTGCACGGCAGCCGAGCAAAAAATTACGGACATTCTGGCGTTTTGTAACTTGGACACCGACGAAGCGTGGGTGAAGGGCTGGGGCGAGCGGGTTGCGTATCAGCCTCAATACGAAGCGGCATTCAGCGCGGCCGAGCGCGACGCTATCATGCAGATATGCGGCGCGACGGCGAAGAATTATGGGCTATAACTACAGTCATCCCAAACCGATATGAGGTTATCCGATGAATCAGCATGAAAATCGTCCACTGGATGGACAAATCGCCGTCGTCACGGGCGGTGCCCAGGGCTTAGGGCTGGGAATCGCCCGGCAGTTAGCCAGCGATGGGGCCAGCGTGGTTATCGCCGACCGGCAGGAGGACAAGGCGCGCGAGGAGGCTGCGAAACTCCAAGAAGAGGACCTAACCGTGCGGGCCGTGGCGCTCGATATAACCGACAGCGCTGCGGTGACTTCCTTTTTCGCCGAGCTAGTCGCTGAAGAGGAGCGGGTGGACATCCTGATCAACAACGCCGGCACTGGTCAGCAGGTCGCCCCGATAGTCGAGTTGGAGGACGCCGAATGGCACCGGGTGATGGATGTGACTCTGACCGGGGCCTTTTACTGCTGCCGCGCCGTCGGACGCATCATGGAAGAACAGGAGGCCGGTTGCATCGTCAATATCTCTTCGATCAACGGCCAGAATCCGGCTGCGCTCGTGGCCGCGTACAACATCGCCAAGGCCGGTATCATCAGCCTCACCCGAACCTTGGCGCTGGAATTGGCCGCGTACGGTGTGCGGGTCAATGCCGTGTGTCCGGGGCCGGTGTACACGGAATTCAACCAGCGCAACATGGCCCAACGTCGCGTCACGTTAGGGATATCCGAAGAAGAAATGATCGAGCGCATTCGCACGGCCATTCCCTTGGGACGCTGGGGCGAGCCAGAAGATATTGCCCAAGGCGTGGCCTTTTTGTGCAGCCCGGCGGCCGCGTGGATCACCGGCGAAGTGCTCCGCGTCAGCGGCGGCATGGAAGGCGTGTCGGCCACGCCGCCGAAAAGGCCGCGCCAGTAAAGGAGTTCGCATGACTACAACTAATTCGACGCAATGGAAGTCCTATCTGCTGCCCCTGCCCCACGAGATTCGGATTGCTGACAGTGTCCGCTGTAAGCCGAGCGAAGTGGGTATTGCGCTGCGGGATCAAGCCGGGCCAATTGAGCAGCAGGGTGCCGCCGAGTTGGAAGCACTGTTTATTGAAAAGGGACAAGCAAAGCTGGATGGTGGGGCCTTTACCATCGACATTGGCGTGGCCACTGCAAACAGCGCGGCCATTGAACGGCTTCAGAGCTCGCAGAATAAGGCCCAGGCGTACCTCATTGAGCCACGGGGGCGAGATGGTCTGGTGCTGACGGGTTTAGATGAGCGCGGCGTGTACTACGCCTGCCAGACCTTGATCCAATTGCTCGAACCCGAAATGAGTTCGGAGCAGGTGCACATCCCCTTGGCCGAGGTGATTGACTGGCCGGATATGGACGAGCGGGGTCTGTGGAATTTTCCCGAGCCTGCGACCTGGATCCCGTGGCTGGCCACGCTCAAATTGAACTACGGCAAAATGGCCTCGACGCAATTACATCCCATTGAACGCGGCCAGCGCAACCGGGCCACCATCGACCGAGAACAGTTCGAGGCGGCGCGGCAGCGGGCTTTCAATTATCTGCCCTATATTCTGCACCTCAATTTCCTGCACGACTGCGGCCTTTTTAGGGCCTATCCCGAACTGGCTGGCAAGGGAGACGGGGCTTTGACTGGGCGCTATTTCGCCCATAAGACGGGCAATCAGCACCGGGCTCCCTGCGCTTCGCAGCCGCTGTTGGTGCAAATCATACAAGAGTGGATGGAAGATATCGCCGAGCAGGGGGCCGAGGAAATAAGCTGCTGGTTGAGCGAACGGCCGGGGCAGTGCGGCTGTCTGGAATGCATGGCGGTGGGGCAGTTTGTGCTGGAATCGCGGGCTTTTGTCGCGGCTTGGCGGCAGGCCCAAAAGCGCTATCCCAATTTGCAGATTCGCATCTTTTTATCGACTACCACCACCGTGCGCAACTATCGGGTGCTGGACGAGTTGCCTCCAGAGGTGAAAATCGAGCGGGCCTGCGCCACGGAGTTGGAGCGCGTGTTGCACAGACCACGCGATTTAATGGCCAATCCGCTGCTGGATCACTATGCCGCCGAGGGGCGCTGGATCGCCAGTTACGACGTGCCCATTGCGGCTAACGGCAAGGTGGATACGCCCGAGTTCAAGGTGCCACAGCGCTCGGCTCACCGCATGAGGGATTACGTCGGCCAACTGGTGCGGCGGGGCTATAGTGGAGCGTACGCCATGATGGCTTGGGGCGGTCCAGAGCGTCAGATATGCAGCTTCAATATCCATGCCTTGGCCGAGTGGGCTTGGAATATGCAAGGCCGCGATGAGGCGGAATTCGCTCTAGCATGGGCACGGCGGGAAGGCTATGCCCAGCCAGAGGCTGTAGCTGAGTGGGCTACCTTGATGGGGCCGGTGGAATTCGACGTGTACGATTCCGATTTCCCGATATGCTATTCTTGGGGCAAGGCTGCGGAGATGGTGCGGCAGCGGCAGCGGCCCTATTTGGGCGAGGGGATGTTCCGCTATTATCTCAGTGCCGAGGATTTCGACGCCAAAGTTGCGGTCTGCGGTCGGGCCTTGGAAATTGTCGAGGGCCGTGGGGAAGCGGATTTGGCCCACGAGACGCGGGTGGTGCGGTCCTACGTGGAATTGGCGCGCGGCGTCTATTGGGTTGCCGAGCAGATGGCCACGCTCGACCTAGCGGATATGGAAAACCAAGCGTTGGTGCGGGGTAGCCTCGACCAGTTGCAAAAGGCGGGCCAGGACAATGTCCAGGCCATTCGGGATTGGCGCGCTAACTTGGGCAGCGAGCCGTGGCACTACAGAGTGCATGATGCTATGAAGGGCACGGAGACGACCGTGGCGGAGATCGTCCAATGCGTCGCCGATCGTTATTTGTATTGATAGAGATTAGGCATGAGTGATCGGATAAGTCGGCTATCTACTCTTGTAAGTCTCCTGCCGCGTTTGCTAGCGTTTATTTGGCGAACCAGCCCGTTCCTCACCTCTGTTGCCGTGTTGTTGGCGATCGGTAATGCCGCAGTCGTTCCTTCCCAGATTTGGCTTACTAAGGTCATAATCGACCAGATCGCCGAAAATGTATCTTCAGCTATAGCAGGCAGCTATGCGCTGACCAACTTTGTTCTCCCAGTCGCTGGTATCGCTGGCGTTTGGGTACTCGGCGTAATAGCTCAATCTCTTGCTGTGCATGTCCGACGGCTTCTTGGCCAGCGGAGTAGCCACCGGGCACGAATGCAGGTGTTTGCCAAGATGGCGGTACTAGACCCAGCGCTCCTTGAAACTCCTGCTGTTCACGACTCATTCAACAATGCACTGGAGGAGACTGAGCAGGTTCACGATACAGCGTTCTTTGTGTTCGGTTGGATTGCTGATCTGCTGTCCTTGATTGCAATAATCGGACTGCTCGCACATATACATCTTGGGGCGGTCGTGGTGATCATCCTCACTTCTGCCCCTGGAGCAATTGCACAGGCTGGCTTTCTGGCCCGTTACTACAACATAGTTCGCGGAAGATCTGAACTACGTCGCCGGATTCAGTACCTTGGCGACCTCTTATCGAACGCACCAGGCCTCCGTGAACTAAGGCTCTTTGGGCTAGTAGAATACTTGTTAGATCAGTATCGCCGATTGTGGGAAGTACAACATACTGATGACCGCGACCATTGGCTGCGCCTAGGTCGGACCGATTTGCTTTATGGTTTATTGTCTGTTGCCGGCTCTTTGACAATTTGGTGTTACGCAATCTTCCGTGGTCTCATGGGCATGATTACCATCGGCGACGTTAGCTTGGCCTTCCAAGCTGCCGAGCAGGGACGTTCTCGTTTCAACAGTGCTTTTAGTAGCGGTGCTCGGGGTTTTGAGCGCCTATTATATGCGTCGAATCTTTTCGAATTCCTAGATCGGGAATGGGAAGATGCTGAAGGAAAACTTCAGTCCCCAGGCACAAAAGGTGTTGCCATTCCTAAGCCGATCCAAAAAGGGATCGAATTCCGCGACGTATCGTTCCGCTATCCAGGGTCTAATGAGTACGTACTGCGCAATATCTCCTACCATTTTCCCGCTGGGCATACGACGGCTATCGTCGGTCCTAATGGAGCAGGAAAGACGACACTAATTAAGCTATTGGTTCGACTATATGATCCAACCGAGGGGACGATTTTAGTGGATGGAATAGACCTGCGCGAGATCGAACCCGAGTCGTGGTGGCGTCATGTGAGCGTCATCTTCCAAGACTTCCAGCGCTACAATCTATCTGCAAGGGAAAACATTGGATTTGGCGAGTTGGAGCACTTGCATGACGACGATAACCTCATGCGAGCAGCCCGCCTTGCTGGAGCTGAGACGCTGATACAGCAGTTCCCGAGGGGACTTGACACCATGTTTGGTCGCATGTTCTCCGACGGGATTGAAATTTCCGGCGGAGAGTGGCAGCGCATTGCCCTTAGCAGAGCGTTTGTTCGGGACGCACAAGTAATTGTATTGGACGAGCCGACGGCAGCGCTCGATGCTTTTACCGAGCGGGAAATATACGAAGGATTCGCGCGAGCTATTGTCGGCAAAACGGGGTTGTTGATCTCGCACCGATTTTCCACTGTTCGCATGGCGGACAGTATTCTCGTTCTAGAAGAGGGGCAACTCGTCGAACATGGAACGCACGAGCAACTCGTTTCGACAAACGGCCTCTACGCCGAGATGTTCACAACTCAAGCAAGTCAATACAGGTAGGAT
>JAPOYQ010000670.1 GCA_026706505.1 Gemmatimonadota bacterium | reverse complement strand
GTTTTTGAGCGTGACGACCGAGCCGAAGACGACGAAGACGACGAAAATGACCCGGAAAATTAGGTTGAAGCGACTGCCAAATAGGTATTCCCACGCTCGCTCCCCATAGTACGACCACGAGATCATGGTTGAGTAGGCAAAGAGCATGACGCCAATGGCGAGGACGTAGCGGGCGCCGGGCAGGAACGAATCAAAAGCAGCCGAGGTCATTTTGGCCCCGACGATAAAGCCTTCACTCGCTTGGAACTGAGGGTCGGTGTACACTCCGGTGATCATGCAGACCAAAGCGGTCATCAAGCAGATGACGATCGTGTCTATGAAGGGGCCGATCATCGCGACCATGCCTTCGCGCGCCGGCTCGTTGGTGCGGGCCGCGGCGTGGGCAAAAGCCGCGGAGCCGAGACCGGCCTCATTGGAAAAGGCTGCCCGCTTGATGCCGACGACTAGGACGCCTAAAAAGCCGCCGTACAGGGCCTGCGGTGAGAAGGCTTCGCGGAAAATGGTCGCGATCATGGCGGGCACTTGGGTGATGTGCGACAGGATGATGATAAGGGAGGCGGCCACGTAGAGCAGGCACATGAAGGGCACGACCCGCGAGGTAACGCTGCCGATTCGCTTGATGCCGCCGATGATGACCAAGGAGATCAACGAGGCGAAGAGGAGGCCTAAGACCCAGTTGTATTCCCCTACAGCCGGGGATACAGTGGTGAGAATCTCGACCGTCTGGTTGACTTGGAACATGTTGCCACCGCCGAGGGAGCCGCCGATGGTGAAAATGGCGAACAAAATGGCGAAGACGCGGCCCAACGACTTGAGTCCTTTATTGGCAAGCCCGTGCTCCAGGTAGTACATCGGCCCGCCGGAGATGCGGCCGTCGGGGTGAATTTTGCGGTACATGACGGCTAGGGTGCAGGAAGCCAGCTTGGAAGACATGCCGAATAAGGCGGTCAGGAGCATCCAGAAGACCGCACCCGGCCCGCCTAGGCTGACGGCAATGGCGACGCCGGCGATGTTACCGAGGCCGATGGTAGCCGACAGAGCGCTGGTGAGGGCTTGGAAATGGGAGATCTCGCCCGGGTCGTTGGGATCGTCGTAGCGACCGCGGATGACGTCGATGGAGTGGCGGAACCCGCGCAGGGAGATCCAGCCGAAATAGAACGAATAGTAGATACCGCCTAGGACGAGCACCAAGATGATGAGGGGAACTCCTGTGCCTAATTTGGCGAAGAGGACGGTGCTCATCGCCGAGACGATGGAGCTAAACGCGGCGTCCACTTTGGAGATGGCTGCCTGAATCCAATTTTGGTCGGCGTCTTGGGCTAGGGCGGGGGCGGCGAGTGCGAGCATCAGGACGGCAGCATTGAATAAGCGCATGGACAATTTTCCTCTCGAAGGACTAGCGGTCCTTACCGTTGTCGTTGAGTAGTTGGTCTAGTTGGGCGCGTTTTTCAGGGGCCATGTGCGCTGCGTTTTCGGCCGTGGGAAAGTGGCCTTCGGCGACTTCTCGACAGTACGTTTTGAACATTTCGATCCAGGCTTGGCGCGTTTGTCCGTAGGCTTTGGTCAGGATTAGGTCTTCTTGGTTGAGGCCGACGAGGTCGTGGATGATCAGCACTTGGCCGTCGCAATAGCGGCCAGCGCCGATGCCGATGACTGGAATTTTGAGCCGCTCGGTGACGGCTTGGGCGGCTTCTTCAGTGACCATCTCCAAAACTAGGGAGAATACGCCGGCGTCCTCCAAGCGCAGGGCTTGCTCGACGAGGGCCTTGGCCCCCTTCGGCCCCTTGCCGTGAAACTTGGGTACGGTGCCGCGCCGGTCGCTGAACAGGTAGAATTCGCGGGCTTGTGACTGCGGGGTAAACCCGAGATGGCCGACGACGGGGATGCCGGCGTCAACGATGGCTTTTAGCTGGGGCAAGACCGGTAGGCCGCCCTCTAACTTGACGCCTTCCGCTCCACCTTCCTGCACCAAGCGCCCGGCGTTTTTGACTGCGGTTTCGACCGATGGCTGAAAAGACATGAAGGGCAGGTCGGCGAGGAGAAAGGCTCGGCGCACGGCCCGGCGCACGGCCCGCAGGTGGTGGAGGATGTCGTCCATGGTCACCTGCTGCGGGCCGCGATAGCCCAAGACGTTGGTGCCCACGGAGTCTCCGACCAAGATCACGTCGAGGCCGGCTTCGTCTTGCAGAGCGGCCGTGGGGTAGTCGTAAGCCGTCAACATGGAGATCTTTTGGCCGCGCTCCTTTTTGGACTGGAGCGAAGAAACGGTGATTTTATTGGTCGTCGTCGCCATGGCAGCGGAGGGGCAAGTTTACAGGCGATAGTATAGAGCGGCGCACCTTGTGCGGCAAGCCTGTAGGTGGCTTGCCTTGCCTAGGCGGACCATTTGGCACAGCTTCACCTTATGCGGGCGAAATTCGATTTTGTTCACGCTGAATTGGCGCGGCGGCAACAGGCCGGACAGATGCGGTCATTGCGGACTTGGGAGCCGTGTGGCGGCGCGCGCGTTCGCGCCCACGGCCGCGAATTGGTCAATTTTAGCTCCAACGACTATCTCGGCTTGGCGTCGCACCCACTTTTGCAGGCGCGGGCCATTGAGTTCGTCGAGCGCTACGGGGTCGGTGCCACGGCCGCGCGCTTGATTTGTGGCTCGCAGCCGGGCTTTGCCCAGGTGGAGCAGACCTTGGCTAGGCTCAAGCAGACCGAGCGGGCGCTGGTGTTCAATTCCGGCTATCAGGCCAATGTTTCGCTGCTGCCGACGCTGGTTGATCGGCGCGCGCTCATTCTGCTTGATCGGCTCTGCCACAACAGCTTGGTCCAAGGGGCGGTTTTGGGGCGCTGTCGGATGCGGCGCTACCGCCACGGCGACTTGGATCACCTGCGCGTCCTGCTGGCGGAAAGCGCGGGAATGGAGCACTCGCGCCGGATGATTGTCACCGAATCGGTGTTTAGCATGGACGGCGACGTCAGCGATATCGACGCGCTCGTCGAGTTGGCTGGGGAATTCGACGCGCTGCTGGTCATCGACGAAGCGCACGCCACGGGCGTTCTGGGCGAGCGGGGGATGGGGCTGACGTGTGGCAAGGCTGTGGACGTATGCATCGGCACATTTGGCAAGGCGCTTGGGTCTTTTGGGGCGTACGTGGCTTGCGGCGAGAAGCTGTGGGAGTACTTGGTCAACTGCTGCCCGGGGTTTATCTATACGACCGCACTGCCACCCGCCGTCTTGGGCGCAGTGGATGCGGCGCTAGAGTTGGTGCCGCAAATGAATGCAGAGCGCCGAACATTGCTCGGCTATGCCGACTACTTGCGCGGCGCGCTCAGCGCACAAGGCTGGGATATGGGCGCGGCGACCGCGCAGATCGTGCCGCTGATGGTGAGTGCGGAGGACGAAGCGCTGGCCCTGAACGCCTATCTAGAAGAAAATGGCGTCCTAGCTGTGGCCATACGCCCTCCTACGGTCGAGCCGGGCCGGGCGCGGATTCGCTTGGCGCTCAGCGCCCGGCACCAGCGGAGCGACCTCGATAGGCTAATTGAATTGCTCCAGAAGTGGCGCGATGGCCGTCGTTGACGTAGTCGCCCAGCACGGGTGGGGCTTTGGCGCTTGGTGCTGGGATCGCTGGCGCGATGTCTTGCCCACTAACTTTGCGCTGCACTGTCCAGACCGAGGGTACTTCGGCCCAGCCGTGGCGGTCTCAGTTCGGCCGCGCATCGTCTTGGCGCATTCCCTCGGCTTGCACCTGTTGTCGCCGCAGCTATGGGCGACGGCGGAGTTGATCGTGGTTATCAGCAGCTTTCGCAGCTTTCACTCTGCGTGCGCCCGCCAAGCCCGACGCTCGCGCCGCACCGTAGAGCAGATGCTCGCGCGTTTGGAGCGCGAGCCAGCGGCCCTGTTGACCGATTTTTACGCCCGTTGTGACGCGCCGCTAGATAGTCGCTGGACTGGGATTATTGATGCCGACGGCTTGCGCCGCGATTTGCAACTGTTGCAGGAGAGCGTGCTGGAACTAAGCGCTATGCCCACCGCAGCACAGGTACTCATTTTGCACGGCAGCCGTGACCGCGTGGTGCCGGTGGGGCGGGCGGCGGAGTTGCGCGAGTTGTTGCCGAACAGCGCGTTTGCCATCGTCGCGGAGGCTGGCCATGCGCTGCCCCTGACGCATGCCCGCGCGTGTTGGGAACGAGTTGAACGGGCTTGGCGCGGGATGCATCCTGTATGATGGAAGCGAGTTTCAAAGCGCGCGTCGTGGAGAATTTCTCTCGCAGCGCCTCGACGTACGACTGCCACGCCGAGGAGCAGCGCGCTGGGGCTGCTACTTTGGCTAAATGTGCTGCCGAGTGCGCCGAAGATCTAGTGGAAGGCCCAGTGCTCGAAATCGGTTGCGGCACGGGATTCTTGAGCGATCCCTTGGCCGCGCTCTTCCCTAGGCGTCGCTTGGAGTTGACCGACCTTGCGCCAGCCATGATCGCGCATTGTCGGCAGAAAATGGCCGCCGAGGCCGCCCATCCAGACATCTGCTACCGAGTTTTGGATGGGGAGCAGTTAGGAAGCGAGGGACGCTACGCCTTGATCTGCGCCAGCTTTGTGGTGCACTGGTTCGCCGATTTGCAAGCGGGTCTGCAGCAGCTACTGGCCGCACTCAAACCCGGCGGGAGATTGCTCTGCTCCTATCCGGGGGCGGGTTCATATGCCGAATGGCACCACCAATGTGCGCGGCAAGGCATCCCCTGTAGTGCCAACGCCTTGCCCGATTTAGCGTCTGTCGCCCGCGTATTCGCCAACGAGCCGGTCGCAGTGCGCCAATGGCAGCAAGTGATTGCACTGCGCTTTCCGACCGCGCGCGCTTTCTTGGGCCACTTCAAGGGCACGGGAGCACACACGTCGGCGCGGCTGAGCACCCTTGGACCTGCTCAATTGCGCCAGTTCTTGCGCGGCTGGGATCGCGACTGCCCCAACGGCGTGGAGATTACATGCGCTATTCATTATTTAATTGTCGAGAAAGCGAGGGATTGTGGCGGCTGAATTTCCCCCGCGCTTGTTCGTCACAGGTACGGATACGGGCGTTGGCAAGTCCTATGTCGCGGCTCTGCTGGCCGTGGGGCTAGAGGCCGCCTATTGGAAGCCCGTGCAAAGCGGAGCCGATGCGGACGCCGATTGGGTGCGGCGCGTCACTGGACTGCCAGCAGAGCGCGTTCTGCCGGAGACCTATCGCTTGCGCGCTCCTCTGTCGCCGCACGAGGCGGCCCGGCGCGAGGGCGTGCAGATCGAGATGAGCCGCTTTGCGCTGCCCAAGCGGAAGCGCTTGATCGTCGAAGGGGCTGGCGGGGTTATGGTGCCGCTCGACGACCGGCACCTAATGGTCGATCTGATGGTCGCTATAGGGTTACCGGTGCTGGTGGTGGCGCGCAGTGAGTTGGGCACCATCAATCACACACTATTGACGCTGGACCAATTGCGCCGCCGAGGTTGCCCGCTCTTGGGCGTGGTAGTCAACGGTCCCCCCAACCCAGCCAACTGCCAAGCTATCGCGCACTACGGAGAGGTGCCTGTGTTAGCTGTAATCGACCGCCGGGTAGAGCTGTCGCCCGCCAAGGTCCGAGCGCTTTTTGCCCGCTATTTTGGCTCCCATGGCTGAGCGTACTTCCCACGTGTGGTCGCCTTTCACCCAGATGAAGGCGGCGTTGCCGATACAGCAAGTGCGGGCTGGTCGCGGGGCGATGCTAGAGCTAGAGGATGGGCGGCAGATCCTCGACTGCATTTCGAGTTGGTGGGTGACCTTGCACGGCCACGGCCAGCCCGAGATCGCCGCGGCTGTGGCCGAGCAGGCCAAAGAGTTAGAACAGGTAATAGCGGCCGGATTTACCCATCGCCCCGCCGAAGAGTTGGCCCGGCGACTGGTGGATGCCTTGCCCGCGCCGCTGAAGTGGGTTTTCTACTCGGATGATGGCTCGACGACCGTGGAGGTCGCGCTCAAGCTGGCCTATCAGTTTTGGCGCAATCAGGGCGAGCGAGATCGCACGCGCTTTCTGCGTTTCGAGAGGGCCTATCACGGCGACACGCTCGGGGCGATGTCGGTGGGGGAACGCTCGCTTTTTACGCGTCCTTTTGCCGATTTGCTCTTTCCGACGGATGCCGTGCCCTTTCCGGCCACTTGGGAAGGCGATGGGGAGGCAGAGGCCAAAGAGGCGCAGGCACTCGCGCGGCTGGAGGAGCTGTTGGCACGCCATCCTGGCCAATACGCGGCTATGATACTCGAGCCGCTGGTGCAGGGTGCTGGAGGTATGCGGATGTGCCGCCCGCACTTTCTCGCGGCCGTGCAGGCGCTTTTGCGCCAATGCGATGTGTTGGCCATCTACGACGAGGTGCTGACCGGATTTGGTCGCACCGGGGCGCTTTTCGCCTGTGAGAAAGCCGCGACCCAACCTGATATCATCTGCTTGGCCAAGGGGCTGACCGGCGGCTTTCTGCCCATGGCGGCCACCGTCTGCAGCGAGCGGGTTTTCGCGGCTTTCTATGACGACAATCCCGCTAAAGCCTTCTATCACGGGCACTCCTATACGGCCAATCCCTTGGGGTGCGCGGCCGCGCTGGCTTCGCTGGATCTGCTCGCTGGCGAGCCTTTCCGCCGGCTAGCGGCTTGGCAGTGCGAGGAAGTGGTGCGTCTGCGCGGCCACCAGCGGCTCAAGCGGGTGCGGGTGTGCGGTACGATTGTGGCTGCGGACGTGATAGCCGAGGGCGAGGAAGGATACCTGCACGAGGTAGGGCCGCTGCTGAGGGAGCGATTTTTGGCGCGGGGATTCCTGCTGCGGCCACTGGGCAATAGCGTGTACGTGCTGCCGCCCTACTGCATTGAGCGGCCTCAGCTAGCTTCGATCTACGACTGCTTCTGCGAGCTGATCGACGCGCTCTGAAACGCCTTGTGGCGGCCGCGCTTCTAGGTCGAGTAGGTCGAAGAGGGCTTGGTCGGCGTCGGTGCCAGGGTGGGGAGTAGTCAACAGGCGGTCGCCCGAGAAAATGGAATTGGCTCCAGCTAGAAAGCACAGGGCTTGTTCAGCCGTCGAGAGCTGGTCGCGGCCAGCCGAGAGGCGCACCATGGCCGAGGGAAAGAGGATGCGGGCGCAGGCGATCATGCGGACGAGTTCCCACGCGGTCACTTTTTCGCGGTCCCCGAGCGGCGTGCCGGCGATGGGTACTAGGGCGTTGACCGGTATGGATTCCGGCGGCGTTGGTAGCTGCAATAGCGCGCAGAGCAGGTCGATGCGGTCTTCGTCGCTTTCGCCCATGCCCAAGATGCCGCCGCAGCAGACTGAAATCCCGGCGCGCCCGACGTGATCTAGGGTTTCGAGGCGGTCGCGATAGGTGCGGGTGGAGACGATTTCGGGGTAGTAGTCTTCCCCGGTGTCCAAGTTGTGGTTGTACGCGTGGAGTCCGGCTTCCCGCAGCCGGCGGGCTTGATCGGCGGTGAGCATGCCCAACGTGCAGCAGACTTCCATGCCAGTGGCAGCGACTGTGCGCACCATGTCCAATACGCGGTCGAATTCCGCGCCGTCGCGTACTTGGCGCCAGGCCGCGCCCATGCAGAAGCGCGTGCTTCCAGCCGCTGCGGCGCGTTCGGCGGCCTCGCGCACGGCATCCAGCGATAGCAGGTCTTGGCGTTCGAGTCCCGTATCGAAGTGGGCCGACTGCGAGCAGTAGCTGCAATTTTCGGGACAGCCGCCGGTCTTGATCGAAAGCAGAGTGCAGACTTGTACTTGCCGCGGATCGTGGTGCTCGCGATGAACGGTTGCGGCGCGGTACACGAGGTCGAGTATGGGGCTTTTGTAGAGGCCGACGATTTCCTCGCGCGTTGCGGGCGCATTCAGGCTCATAAATCCTCGATCAGTTTGGTAGATGAGCGTCTAAAATCCGAGGTTTCACCC
>JAPOYQ010000599.1:4715-7926 GCA_026706505.1 Gemmatimonadota bacterium | reverse complement strand
CATCAATTTCTCGCGCAGTTCCTCGTCAGCCACCTTGGCCGCGCTGAAATCCTTGCCGTCGGCCCCAAAACCCGCGCGGCCGACCTCCAGCGAGCGCAAACCCTTTTGCAGAGACTCCTTAAAGGTGCGGCCAATGGCCATAGTTTCCCCCACTGAGCGCATCTGGGTGTCGAGTGCGTCCGGCGTGCTGGGGAATTTCTCAAAGGTAAAGCGCGGAATTTTGGTCACCACGTAGTCGATGGTCGGCTCAAAGGAGGCCGGAGTCTCGCGGGTGATGTCGTTGCGGATTTCATCCAGACTGTAGCCCACAGCCAGTTTAGCGGCGATCTTGGCAATGGGAAAGCCCGTTGCTTTGGACGCCAGCGCCGAGGAGCGCGAGACCCGGGGATTCATCTCGATTACTACCATGCGGCCGTCGGTGGGATTGACCGCGAACTGGATATTGGACCCGCCGGTATCTACGCCGATCTCGCGCATGATGCGGATGGCCGCGTCGCGCATGTGCTGATATTCCTTGTCAGACAAGGTCTGCGCCGGCGCGACTGTGATGCTGTCGCCGGTGTGGATCCCCATGGGGTCGAAGTTTTCAATCGAGCAGATAATGACCACGTTGTCGCGGTGATCGCGCATGACCTCCAACTCGAATTCCTTCCACCCGAGCACCGATTCTTCGATCAACACCTCGTCGATTGGACTCAGGTCGAGGCCGTGGCGCACGATCCGCTCGAATTCCTCGGCGTTGTACGCCACGCCGCCGCCAGAGCCTCCTAGCGTAAAAGCGGGGCGGATAATCGTCGGGTAGCCCAATTCGGCTTGGTGCCTTTGGGCCTCTTCGAAGCTGTGGACAAAGGCCCCGCGAGGCATGTCCAACCCGGCCCGATCCATGGCGGCTTTGAAGAGTTCGCGGTCTTCGGCCATCTTGATGGCGTCGAGTGGAGCGCCAATCATCTCGACGTTGTGCTCGGCGAGGGCTCCGCTTTCGGCTAAGGCCACCGCTGTATTGAGCGCGGTTTGGCCGCCAAGCGTCGGCAGGAGGGCCTGCGGCTTTTCCTCGGCGATGATCCGCGCGCAAATCTCCGGCGTAATCGGCTCGATATAAGTCCGATGGGCCACCTCTGGATCGGTCATAATCGTGGCCGGATTGCTGTTGACCAAGACGATGTCGTAGCCTTCTTCGGCCAGTGCCTTACAGGCTTGCGTTCCCGAATAATCAAATTCGCAGGCTTGGCCAATGACGATGGGGCCAGAGCCGATGAGCATTATTTTTTCAATATCTGTGCGTTTGGGCATGGAGTTCTAGCGAGTGTGAAAGACGCGGACGAATGGCGGCACAACAGGGCGAGTTAGCGAGTGGTTACTGCATGGGACTGCGAACGGTCCGAGTACGCGTCCCACTCTGGGGAGTGCGCACCGGCCTAATCCCCATCCGAACCAACCTTTCCGCGGACCTTGTGCGAACGACTCAATGAAGGGGCTTGGACCGCACGTCTCGATCAACTCGTACTGTCCTAAAGCCTTAAGTAAATGAGAAAAAGGATGAGCGCGCTTACAGTGATACAGCCGGCCTTGAGCAAGAGCTGGCCATAGCGCTCCCAATCGTGGTCCCGACGGACCTTGAGCTTGGGGCGCGCCACTTCTTCCTGGAGATCTACCTGAAAGCGCTGCTCGTTGATGAGGCGGACGAGGTGGGGGTCGTAGTCGGCAATGGCTTTTAAGACCATGCGCTTGCGGCGCGCCGCTTTTTCCGCGCAGGCCCGCTGGGCGTCCTTGGCCGCGACCTTACCTAGATCAGTGGAGTGGTCGGCGATGCGAGTACTGGTCTTCTCGCGTGCCAAATTTTCGGCCAAGCGGCTGAGCGCTTCACGGCTTTTCACATTGTCCTGAATAACGGTATAGCAGGTGTCTATAAAGCGGCTAAAATCGGCGAGGATTTCCTCTTCCGAAAGCCCCAGTAAGTAGGACTCTTCGATCATTTCTTCAATGGCGTCTTTGACATCGGCCATAACGCAAGCCCTGTAAATCCTGTTAATTAAATGAAAAACCAAGAAGCGCCCCGCACCGGCACTCCGTTTCCACTTCCATTTCCAGATTAAAGCATCGCTTCAAACATGTCAAGCAGACTGCGCCGCGTCCACCATGGCCAAGGCGATTTCGTCGGCTATATCGCCCGCCCGCATCCCCCATTCCCCCAGTCGCTCGACTGCCCGATCTCCGGCCCGACCGTGGACATAGACCCCGAGGCAGGCCGCGGCCGCGGCACCTAGCCCTTGGGCCATCAGCCCGGCAATGATCCCGGTCAGCACGTCGCCTGACCCGGCCGTGGCCATGCCCGCATTGCCCGTGGAGTTGACCGCCACGCGCCCGTCGGACAAAGCCACGACAGTCGGCGCTCCCTTCAACACGAGCGTCGCGCCGAATTCGTCGGCAAAGTCTCGGGCCACTGCCATGGGCGCATCGGTAATCTGCCTCTTGTCCAACCCGCTCAAGCGGGCGAACTCGCCCACATGGGGTGTGAGAACCAGCGATGCCGAGCGGCCCTTTAGCACATCGGCTTGCCCGGCAAATGCACTAAGCCCGTCCGCATCCAAAACGAGGGACAGCTCGGTTTGCAACACCAACCGCCTCACCAGTTCTTCGGTCTCCCGATAGCGCCCCAACCCCGGCCCCAAGGCCAAGACATCGGCCCGCGTCAACATAGCGATAATCTCGCCCAAGGCCCGCAGCGATAAACAGCGCCGCTTGCGCACTTCGGGCAACGGCCGGGTCATCACCTCCGAGAGCTTGACTTCAAGTATGTCGTTGAGACTTGCGGGTACCCCTAGATGGACGCGGCCAGCCCCGCTCCTGAGCGCGGCATCCGCCGTCAGCGCGGCCGCCCCGGTCATGCCCACCGAACCCGCGACCACGGCCACCGTCCCACAGCTTCCCTTGTGCTCGTCGCCGCGACGCCGAGGCACAAGCGGCTCCAGCCCCTCGGCGGAAAGCAGCAGGGCTTGGGAAGCCGCATCGCGCAGAATGGGCTCAGGGAAGCCGATATTGGCCAAGTGCAGCGCACCGCAATGCGACCGGCCGGGATAGAATAGCTGCCCGACTTTGACCAAGCCGAAGGTCACTGTCAGCATCGCTTGAACGGCCGCGCCGTGGACCCGCCCGGTGTCGGCTTCAACCCCCGAGGGAATATCCACAGCCACTACCGGCCTTTCGCAATGGG
>JAPOYQ010000599.1:0-4705 GCA_026706505.1 Gemmatimonadota bacterium | reverse complement strand
GCGCTCGATGACGCGCGCCATGGCGGGACGGGGTGCTCCGCGCAATCCAGTCCCCAAAAGCGCGTCAATCACCAAGTCGGCTTTCTGAATCGCTGCGTCGAGCGGAGCCAAGTCCTCGCCGAGTACTTCGACGGCTCCGCCCTCCTGTTCGCAACGCTGCAAGTGCTCGGCCGCAGCTCCTTGCACGTCCGCGCGGTCTGCCGCGAGGAAGACGCGCGCCGACCCACCGCCAGCGCGCAAGAGCCGAGCTACAGCAAATCCATCACCGCCATTGTTGCCCTTGCCGCACAAGACCACAGCCTGCAAACCAGCCAAGCCATCCCAGCGCGCCGCAATGGCCGCAATCACCTCTGTACCTGCCCGCTCTATAAGTTCGGCGCTAGAAATACCCGCCTCTTCGATCGTGCGTTGATCGACCGCAGCCATTTCTTGGCCCGTTACCAGTTTGGACAAGTCCAATGCTCAAGCCTCCCAGGGGCGAATCAGTTCGCGCAGCCGGCGTGGAGCCTCGCTGGGCAGAGGTTGGCCCGTGTACTTGGGCAAGAGCGCGCGAAAGCCGACGCTGATCCACAACGCCCAAGCCGCCAAACCGCCGCAGAACAACCCCAATCCAGAAGCGACGCCAAGACCGAGGGCCAAGCCTGCGGTTAGGAAAAAAACCAGCGAGAGCTTTACATTATCAACCGACAGGAGAAAACTGTAGCGCAGCGTGGACCACACCGATCCCTCCTGGGTGACCAGCACCGGAAAAACATACACCGCAACTATGCCCAGCAGCAGCAGGAACCAGACCATCAGCCCACCCAAAAACACCCCTAGCCAGCCGCCGATTCGCTGATAAAAAACCACGTTGGCCAACACCAGCGCGACAGCGGCGACCATCAGCAACCCCAGCGCGAGGGCGCGCCAAAAAAGCGCGCGGCCAGCCGCCCAGAATTCCCGCAGGCCGAAGTCCCTGCCCCGCGCCCAAGCGGCCCCCGCGGCAAAGAGCATTGCCGTAGCCGGCGCACTCAACAGCAGGGTACCGGCTAGGACGACAGCTCCCACCAGACCCACGCCACCCAACCCAAACCCTACTTGCAAAAGCGCGTACGCCCCTGCGATCCAAGGCAGACTCAACGCGCTCCACAGCAAGTTGTAGCCCACCAACCCGCCCAAGCGGTCGTACGCCGTCCACAAGAAGCGTCGCAGGTTTTCGCTCAATGGACCTCCAAACCGCGCAGCATAAACTCGGCGTACGTGCGCGCCGTCAACGCCAAGTCGCGCACCCGCACGCGCTCATCCACTCCGTGTGCGCGCTCGCCCTTTACGCCATAACCGATTCCGGGCAGGCCGCCGTCAACCGCAAAGTAGTGCAAGTCCGTAAAGCCAGAGCTGAGCCGGTAGCTAGCGGTGCGGCGGCGCACGGCTTGCACGGCCTGTGCAAAGGCCCGGGGCAGTGCGTGCTCGGCATCGACGACGCAAGGTTCAATCCGCAAAGGCGCTGCTACTCGGCAGGGCGGCTCAGCGGCTCGCTCCACCGCGCGTCGCAGTTCGCGTTCAACTGTTGCGAGTTGCTCGCCGGGCACTAAGCGGCGGTCAAGCGAAAAGCGGGCATAGGCTGGCACGGTGTTGACCTTGTCGCCCTCCCCGCCTGAGAACGTGCCGCCCATATTGCGCGTGGGGTTGCGCGACCGACCATCAAAATCCACGTAGCAGCGCCGGGGCGCATTCAGTTTCCGTTTGTAAGCTTGCAACTTCTGCACTACGCTCGACATGGCTTCAAAGGCATTGACCCCTTGTTCCGGGCTAGAAGCGTGGGCAGCCTTGCCCCTCAGTTCGACCTCCAACCACAGCACGCCGTTGTGGCCGCAGCCAACCTGCGTCCCGGCCGCCCCCTCGCAGACGACTGCGAAATCGGCGTTCACCAGCCCCTTGTTTACAATCCATCCCGCGCCCAATTGGCCGCCAGTCTCCTCGTCGGCGGTAAACGAACACTCGATGTTGAAAGCTGGCTCAGCACCCGTTTCCTTGAGCGCCTCCACAGCCATCAGCAACGCGGCGATGGCCCCTTTCATGTCCCCGGAGCCGCGGCCGTAGAGCGAATCGCCGGCCAGCCCCGGCTCGAAAGGATCGCCGAATTTCCACTGCCCAGCGCAGGGTACCACGTCGTAGTGGGCGTTGAAATGCACGGTCTGCGACCGGCCCGCATCCCACCGCGCAATCAGGTTGTAGCGCGGGAACTCGTCCGAGCCGAGCACGCGGCGCACCTCTTGGTCTGGGACGCGGTGGACTTTGGCTTGTAGGCCCAAGCCCTGACAGCGCTCCAAGAGCGCGTCAGTCATCGCTCGGTAGTTCCGCCCCGGCGGATTGGTGGTATCCACGCGCACGAGCGTCTGCACGCTGCCGAGCAAGTCTTCTCGATGCTCGCCGATGTATTGGTGAACTCTAGCCTTCACGCGTGATTTGCTCAGAACGTGGTCTCCTTGGTCGTTATGGGGCACCAGCGCGCCGCGGTCAAATGGTGCAGCAATACGTCTTGGGCCTCGGGTGTGCCAATCTGTTGCAAGGCCGCCGTGCTGTGCCCTTGGACGTAGCGATTCTCGTCGCTGAGGGCCGCGGCCAACGCGTCTGTGGCCGCCGCGGCCGCCGGGCCGAAGTGGGCCAGCGCATAAGCGGCATTGAAGCGCACCTGATCGTCCTCATCCGCCAGCAGCGCAGCCAACGCGGGCACGGAGGCTTCTGGATTCAGCTCGATGGTTCCAAGGGCCTCGGCCACGTTGCGCCGCACCCATGCGTCCGGATCGTCAGCCAGCTTACACAGGGCATCCACGGCGTCGGTTCCAGCGCTTGCCCCCATGTCGCCCAGCGCGTACGCGGCAAAACCCCGCACGTGAGCGCGCTCATCGCCGAGAGCCGCAACCAAGGCGTCCACAGCTTCCTCCCCCACTGCACCGAGCGCATACGCCGCGTGCTCCCGCACGTGTTCCCTCTCGTCGTCGAGGGCTGCAATCAACGGACTTACTGCGTCCGCACCCACTGCACCCAAGGCATACGCCGCGTTGAGACGCACCGGCTCGGCCTCATCGCCCAGAGCGCCAATCAGCGCGTCTAGTGCGGGAGCGGCCTCCTCCCCCAACCTGCCGAGGGCGTCGGTCGCGGCCAGGCGTTGTTCCAACGTCCCGTTAAGGGGCTCGCTTAATTGCTCAATTTGCCCGTTGGCCCCGGCGCGATTTTGGGCTCCCGCGTGCCAATCCCATATCCGCGACCACACGACTCGATGCTTGCGAGAGGGCGTGGAGCCGTTGGCCGGCCACCCCGGGGCTTGGATGTTCCAACTGGGCCGGCTCGGCTCGCTGAGGCGGGTAAATTGGAACTTCATCATGTAGCGGTTGGCCGCCGTGCTGTTGGGCATGGCCCGGTGCCACAAATCAAAATGCACCAAGGTGCAGGTGCCGGCCTCGCCGAGGACCGGCAAGTGCCGCTCGTCCTGCTCGTCGTCTGCGCGGCCGTTGTAGTAGTGCGTGCCGGGCATGACGGCAGTAGGGCCGTTTTCCAAGGCGACATCTTGGGGGTAGTAGAAGATCATCACCCAGCGATTGCGGTGATAGCGCACCTTGTGATAGCCCCAGTAGCTGTCCTTGTGCCAGCCACCTCCCTCGCTGCCGGCCGGATTGATGTGGCAGTGGCGATGGGCGTGCATGATGTAATCCTCCCCCACCACCGAAGTGAGGGCACCGCGCACGACCGGATCGTCAAAGACCTGCTGCAACGCCGGGATGCGGGGCAGGATGTTGTTGCCGGGATTGCCCTCCTTAGCAAAGACCTCTTCCGTGCGCTGGTAGATGTCTTGGTGGAGGGAAGCGGACAGCGAGGATTTGAGCGTGAGATAGCCCTCGGCTATAAACTGCTGCATCTCCTCGTCGCCGAGGAGGTACTGAGGGTCTAGCATGAGAAGTCTCCTGAGATGATGAGAGCAAGGGCGAGTTCAATCAAAAAAGTATCGCCGGAGGCCGGGTAGAGCAAACCTAAGATACGGGCCGCGCTGTCCCCCATTGGGGTAGCTTATCCAACAGGTGGCGCAGCGCCGCCTCTGGCGTCATCTCGTCCATGTCCAATGTTACATGGGCTTGGTCAAAGCCGCCTTGGCGCTCGGCTAGCAACGGCCGGAGTTCCCCCGTACTTTCGGGCGGTTGTATCAGCAGCGGATGCGACCCTACAGTTTGGTGACGCAGCTTCCAATAAGTGCTTGCCAGCGACAATTTGAGATACACCAACGTCGCTTTGTCCAGTACCTGTTGCAGGTTCACTTCTTTGATCAGCGCCCCATCGCCCAAGACGATGATCCCGGGCGGACGAGTGGTCAGCGCTTGGGCGAGAAAGCGGTCTTCTAATTGGCGCAGCGCCTCTATGCCCTGCGTCTGCACGAGGGAAACCAAGGACTGGCCGGCCTCGTGTTCGATCCAGCGATCCACTTCAATGAGGGTCAGACCGCTCAAGGCAGCCAAGTCGCGGCCCAAGCCGTGTTGGTCAGCGCCGAGGAAGCCGATGAGAGCGACTGGACGCTGCAACAGAACCAGCGGCCCATGTTCGTAGTAATTCGACAAGGCGTTCATTCATCCCGTTCTCGTAGGCACATTCCAATTAAACCGGGAATCTTTGCTGTATCAAGGCCGGAGTGGGCGAATAGGCGTGGTCCCGGCAACGGCGCCACACAAACTGTTTT
>JAPOYQ010000616.1 GCA_026706505.1 Gemmatimonadota bacterium | reverse complement strand
CCCAACCCCACCACGGCCACGGTTTCGCCGGGCGCGAAAAACGCCTTGGTGGGGTTGGGCGTCTTGGGCTTGGGGGCCGTGGCGCTAGGCCCGCTTTTTGGCGCGCGAGTCGTGGGGCTGGGCAACAGCTCGGTGCGCTTGGATATGGCGCGGCAGATGGGCGCGCACGAGGCCCTGTTGTCGGACGATCCCGAGTTGGAGGCCAAGTTGGACGAATTTACCCACGGGCAGGGGATTGACTTGGTGATCCTGACGGCCAACCCTTGGCCGGCGTATCGCACGGCGATGGAAGTAGTCCGAACCAACGGGCGGGTGTCCGTCGTCAGCTTGCCCGGGCGGGGCGAAGAGCCGCTGGATTTTAACCCGTTGGACATGCGCTGGTTTTACTTCAAGGGCGTTTCAATCTGTGCGGTCAACGACCGGGCCGGGTCGCTGTTTCCGCCGCCGGAAGGAGACCACTTTGACAACGACGGCCGCTGCGTCCACGTGCTCTCGCTGATGCAGGAGGGCAAGCTCCAGCCGAGCCGCTTGGTCACGCACCGGCTGCACTACTCGGACATGGTGCAAGCCTACGAAATGGCGTACCACCGCGAGAAAAACATGCTCAACGTGGTGTTCAACTGGAAGGACTGAAGCGCGTATGGACCTGCTGCCGACGACCAATGCCGACGGGCGGGACGTCGTCCCGATGACCGAGGCCCAGAAGTACCTCTTCGACCTCAAGGGGTTTGTCCTGTTGCCTGCGCTGTTGAGCGAAGAAGAGCTAGTGTCAATCCGCGCTCACCAGATGAAATTTCTCTACGAGCGCGAGTCCCTGCCGCCGGACGAGCGCGACAATCACGGCGGCCCGTCGCAGATTTTGCTCGACCACCCGGCAGTAGTAGGCGTGCTCAACGAAGTGCTCTCGCATCAGGCGCTAGCCAGCGAAGACTGCTATGGGTTCCGCTACGACCACACCTATACCAGCCATCGCCAGGCCGGGCACGACAACTTCGGCCCGCATGGCGGTGGCGGGTACTTCAACTTCCGCGGCAACTCGCACATCTACCAGATGCAGTCGGGCAAGGTGCATTCCGGCCTGACGCGGGTGGTGTGGGAGCTCAACGAAGTCGGCGAGGGCGACGGGGGCACGCTTTTTCTGCCGGGCAGCCACAAGGCCGCCTTCTCCCGGCCCGACGAGCTGAGCGAGCGCGACAGTGCGCTGTGGGAGAGCTATACCTGTCCGGCCGGTTCCGCGGTGATTTTCACCGAGGCCCTGTGCCATTCGGGTACACGCTGGACTAATGAGCAGCGCGATCGGCTGAGCTTGTTCACCTGCTACGACACCGTCAATTCCAAGTGGGGCAAGGGCTGTCCGTCCGCCGAAGTGATCGCTTCGTTTCCAGAGAAGCGGCGCACGCTCTTCCGGGGCGTGTGGCACGGGATGAGCGACGTGCCCGGCATCAACAAGTACTACGAAGCAGCCAACCAAGCCGTTTGACGCGACGAAAGAATTCTACATGAGCGAAAAAGTTCTCTTCCTGCTCGATGGTATGGCCCTCGTCTATCGGGGCCACTTCGCGATGATCCGCAATCCGCGTATGACCTCAAAGGGCATGAACACGTCGGCCGTTTTTGCCTTTGCCAATACTTTGCTTTCCATCATCGAAAAGGGCGAGCCGACGCACCTCGCCGTCGTCTTCGACACGCCTGAGCCGACGCATCGGCACCACAAGTATGAAGAGTACAAAGCCCAGCGCGAGGCGATGCCCGAGGATCTGAGCCAAGCACTGCCTTATGTGTTCCGGCTCTGCGAGGCGTTTAACATCCCGGTTTTGCGCGAGCCGGGGTGGGAGGCCGACGACGTGATCGGCACGTTGGTCAAGAAGGCCGAGGCCGAGGGATTTGCGACGTACATGGTCACGCCCGACAAGGACTACGCCCAGCTCGTTTCCGAGCGGAGCTTTATGTACAAGCCGGGGCGCGGCGGCGACGAGGCCGAGGTTTTGGGGGTGCCGGAGATTCTCGCACAGTGGCAGGTCGAGCGGGTCGACCAAGTGATCGATGTGCTGGGGCTGATGGGCGACTCCTCGGACAATGTGCCCGGCGTACCTGGGATCGGCCCCAAGACGGCGCAAAAGCTCATCGCCGAGTACGGCAGCGTCGAAGGGTTGCTGGCGCACACCGACCAGCTCAAGGGCAAGCAGAAACAGAACGTAGAGGAACACCGGGAACAGGCTCTGCTCTCCAAGGAGCTAGTTACCATTGAGTGCGATGTGCCATTGGACGTGGGACTGGCGGATTTGGCCAAGGTTGAATGGGACCGGCAGAAGCTGGAGACCCTATTCACTGAGCTCGAATTCAATACGCTGGGCCGGCGGCTGCTCGGCGACGAGTTTAGCGCTGAAAAGGAGCAGGCCCACGGCCCGCTCAAAGGGGTGGCGGATGTGGAGCACGACTATCAGCTCGCCGATACGCCCGACAAGCGACAGGTGTTGATCGCGGCGCTGTTAGAGCAGTCTGTGTTTTGCTTTGACGTTGAGACCAACGGCCTCGATGTCCGGCAATGCGACTTGATTGGCTTGGCCTTCTCGTGGGCACCGGGCACGGGCCACTACGTGCCGCTGTCTAGGGAGCGGGCCGAGGTGCTGGCCGTTTTGGAGGAA
This sequence comes from Gemmatimonadota bacterium, assembly GCA_026706505.1. The sequence goes on along the minus strand of JAPOYQ010000616.1, from coordinate 5,295 downwards.
TTCCGTCCGGTATTTGAAAGCGGAGCGAGCGAAAAAATCGGCCACAACCTCAAGTACGATCTCAGCGTCCTCCGCTGGCACGGTATGCGGGTAGAAGGCCCGTTCTTCGACACCATGCTGGCGGCGACCTTGGCCGAGCCAGAGCTAAGACGCAGCATGGACGAGCTGGCCAAGAGCTTGCTCTCCTACTCGCCCAAGCCCATATCCGAGCTGATCGGCGAGCGCGGCGGTGAGCAGCTAACGCTTTTGCAGGTGCCGGTGGAGCAAGTGGCTGAGTACGCCTGCGAGGACGCGGACATTACCTTCCAACTCGCCGCGGCGCTGCGGCCGAAGATCGAAGACATGGATCAGCAGCGCGTTTTTTACGAAATCGAGGCTCCGCTGCTGCCGGTGCTGGTGGATATGGAATACGAGGGCATCCGCATGGAAAGCTCGGCCTTGGACGCGCTCTCGCGGCAGTTTGAGGAGGCCATTGAACAGGCTGCCGAGCGCGTCTTTGAGCTGGCGGGGGAGCGCTTCAACCTCAATTCGGGCAATCAGCTAGGCTCTATTCTCTTTGAGAAGATGGAGTTGGACCCCAATGCGCGGCGGACGCAGAAGACCGGCCAGTACCAAACCAGCGAACAGATCTTGCGCCGGCTGGCCAATCGCCACGAAATCGCGCGGCAGGTGCTCGACTATCGATTGCACACCAAGCTCAAGTCAACGTATGTCGATCAGCTACCTAGCGCAGTCTTTAAGGCTACGGGGCGCGTCCACACCAACTACGAGCAGCTAATGACCGCCACCGGGCGCATGAAGTCCGACCGCCCAAACCTCCAGAACATCCCCATCCGCAGTGAGCAGGGGCGGGAAATCCGCCGCGCCTTTGTGCCGCGCAGCAGCGAGTACCTGCTCTTCTCGGCCGACTATTCGCAGATCGAACTGCGGATCGCCGCTGCGCTCAGCCGCGACGAGGGGATGCTGGACACTTTCAACAGCGGCGGCGACATCCACTTCGCCACGGCCGCAAAGATCTACCAAGTCGCAGAAGACCAAGCGACCCCCGAGATGCGCCGCCAGGCCAAGACGGTCAACTTTGGCATCATCTACGGGATCTCGCCCTTTGGGTTAGCCGAGCGGCTCGACATTCCACGCTGGCAGGCCTCCGAGCTAATCGAGCAGTACTTCGCCCAGTATCCAGGAGTGCGGCGGTATCTCGACGAGACCGTGGAGTTCGCCCGCGACAAGGGGTACGTCGAGACGGTGACCGGGCGGCGGCGCTATCTGCGCGACATCAACTCGCGCAATGCCACCACCCGCAAGGGAGCCGAGCGCAATGCGATCAATACTCGCATTCAGGGCACGGCTGCGGATATGATCAAGCTGGCGATGAGCCGCATCCATCGGCTGCTGCGCGAGGAAGAGTTCCGCTCGGCCATGCTGTTGCAGGTACACGACGAGTTGGTTTTTGACCTGCACCGGGACGAGGTAGAGACCCTACCGCCGCTAGTCGCGCGCGAGATGCGCGAGGCTTTGCCGATGGAGGTGCCGATAGAAATTGAGATGGGCACCGGTGAGAATTGGCTGGAGGCGCACTGAGGACCTGCGAACTACGAGCAAGGTCCATTCCCGTCGCACTGGCATGATGAACGAACCTTTGTGGTTGCCCGGCGACCGAGGTCGGCGAGATAGCGACACACAACAGAGAAAGGCACTGGCAATAATGGGCGAGCGCATTCGCGGCTTTGGTAGCGACAATCACGCCGGAGTCCACCCCGAGGTCATGGCGGCCTTACAGCGAGTCAACGTGGGGCACGTGCATTCCTATGGGGACGATCCCCACACGGATGAAGCCGTCGCGCTTTTTCGCGAGGTGTTAGGGTCGGAGGTAGAGGTTTTCTTGGCCTTCAACGGCACTGGGGCCAATGTGACGGCCCTCACCGCACTCACGCGCTTTTGCGACGCGGTGATCTGCTCGGACACCGCTCATCTCCACATCGACGAATGTGGTGCCCCCGAACAGGTGGCCGGCGTCAAGCTCCTGACCGCGCCTGCACCCGACGGCAAAATCACCCCCGAGGGAGTCGTTGCCCATATCGCGGGTCGCGGCGACGAGCACCAAGTGCGTCCCCGCGTGGTGTCGATTACTCAGGCTACGGAATTGGGTACCATTTATGCGCCGAGCGAGATTCGCGCCCTCGCCGATTGCGCCCACGAGCACGGGTTGCATTTGCACGTCGATGGGGCGCGGATTGCCAACGCAGCCGTGGGCTTGGGCTTGGAATTGCGGGAGGTCACCGGGGATTGCGGGGTTGATGTGCTGTCGTTTGGCGGCACTAAGAACGGCCTGATGCTGGGGGAAGCTGTGGTCTTTTTTAAGCCCGAACTAGCCGAACACTATCGCCGTGCGCGCAAGCAGGGGATGCAATTGGCCTCTAAGATGCGCTTTGTCGCCGCGCAGTTTACGGCTCTGCTGACCGATGACCTGTGGCGCAAGAGCGCCGAGCACGCCAATGCCATGGCGCAGGTGCTGGCCGAGCGAGTGCGGCCCATTCGCGGGGTGGAGGTGATCTACCCAGTGCAGGCCAACGCCGTGTTCGCGCGGTTGCCGGTGGACGTAATTCCCATTTTGCAGCAGGAGTTCTTCTTTTATCCCTGGAATGCCACGCGGGGCGAGGTGCGCTGGATGACCTCGTTCGACACCGAGGCAGAGGACATAGAGGCGTTTGCGACGTTGATTGAAGAAACCATGACAGAAAGGAATGCATCGTGATTATCGATACCCATACTCACTTCTACGATCCCACCCGACCGGAAGGTGTGCCTTGGCCGCCGGCTGACAACGAACTGCTCTACCGCACGGTATTGCCCGAGCATCACCGCGCCCTCGCCGCGCCCGAAGGGGTAACCGGGACGGTGGTGGTGGAGGCCAGTGCGTGGCTGGCGGACAATCAGTGGATTCTGGATTTGGCGGCTGATGACCCCTGGATTGTCGGGCTGGTGGGCCACGTCGATCCCAACCGGGAGGACTTCAAAAGCGACATCGACCGTTTGGCGGGAAACGCGCTCTTTCGCGGCATTCGCTGTGGCGGTGGGTATTTTGCCGACTTAGAGGCCGGATCTTTTCTCGCCGACATGGAGCATCTCGTCGCACGGGACTTGGAACTCGACACGCTGGTGGGGCCGGCGGATTTGGCTCAAGTGGTGGAACTGGCCCGGCGGCTGCCGGAATTGCGCATTGTCATCAACCACTGCGGTGGGGTCGGAGCCGACGGCGGCGATCCCGATTCGGTGTGGTTGGACGCCATAGCTCAAGCGGCCGAGCAGCCTCAGGTCTTTATGAAGGTGTCGGCGATCATGGAGCAAAGCAGAGTGGAGCCGGTGCCGGAAGAGCTGGACTTTTATCGCCCGATTCTCGACGCCATGTGGGACGCCTTTGGCGCAGACCGCGTGATCTACGGCAGCAATTGGCCCGTCAGCGACCGCGCGGGAAGTTTCAAGGCCGCCATTTCCATCGTCAAAGCGTACTTTGGCGAGAAGGGCGTGACCGAGAAGTACTTCTGGCAAAACAGCAAGACCGCCTACAAGTGGCCAGACCGCTAAGGAGGCCATTATGAAATTTTGGGTTTTCACCCACAGCGACCAGCCGCTCGAACACTGGCTCGAAGGCTATCAGCAGCGCTTTGACGCTTGGGAAGAAGGGGGGGTGGAGGGCATTATCGTCGGCCGCATGCAGTTTAAGCAGGACGATGGTTCGATTATCTCCAGCTATCCGGTCAATACCAAACTCTACGCTGAGCATGGCGTCGAGCCGCCGGAGGAGACGCCCCGTGATCTAGAAAAAGAGAAAAAGCTCCAAGGCATGATGGACGACGCGGCGGCGCGTGGCTGGCAGATTATGACCTTTGGCATGGGCCGTGGCGGGCTGGTCGGGCTGGAGGATTTGATCGCGTTCTATCCGCAGGTAAAAGGCGTCATTATCGACGGTCCCGGCGAAAACCACTACGAGCTAGCGTTCCACCACGGCGGGGAGTTGCTGGAACTCCGGCCCGGCGAAGATCAGCTTTTTGCTAGCATGGGGGCCGATGTCGGGCGGATGCAGCGCGGCATTGACCATCTGCGGCAGGCTCTGGGTCGGCTGACGCCCCAGCGGGTGCGCTACCTCGCCCAAGGTGGCCTGTTTTCGGTGTTGAATTTGATCGACCTCGACGAGGACGGGCTGTATTGGTTGCGGATGCGGCAGGAGAAGTCGCGCCGCTCTTGGGAAGAGGCCCGCACCATCGTTGATCAGGCTTCGCGCAAGATCGAGTTGGGTGGGATTCCGCGCACGGCTGTCTTTTCTGGGTTGACTGGGCAGGACTACGAGCGGATGGCCGGGTACTTCGATTATATACTGCCCAAGCACTACTACTGGCATCGCGGATTTGACGGCCTGTACGGCACGATGGCGCGCTGGGTGCAGACGCTTGGGGAGTGGAATCCGGGGCTAACGGAAGAGGACGCTTTTGCCGTGGTCGAGGCGCTTTTTGGCATTGAACTGCCTGGGGTACGGACACTTTTTGACTTGGAGGCGGGCTTTCCCGACGAGTTTTTTAGCGAGGTCGTGTACGGGGAGACGTGCCGGGCCATAGAGGCGGCTGGTGTTGATAAGGTGATTTGCTGGGTCTCGACCGGTCGCACTCCGCACGCTGGCGATCCTATGCCCGCACGCGATTTGCTCGGCATTTTGCGGGCGTCCGAGACGGCTGGGCTCAAGCGGTTTGTTTTTCATCCAGAGGTTATGGGCGCGTCTGAGTGGCGGGTTTTGACGGAAGTGTGCGGGACGCCGTGGCGCGAGGATCCGAGCGGGTATTGGCCTTCGGGGACTGAGAAGCCGGATGCTTTTAATGGGGGACGGAGGAAATAGGCACGTTGTAATGGAGAAACACCTATAAACAAAAGGAAAATAAACGTATGGCTACACCCAAAAGGGTGCTTGTTACAGGTGCAACTGGGCAGATTGGTTACATGACATACAAACGGCTGAAAGAACAACCGGAAAAGTACGATGCGTATGCACTCGACTACAAATTGGAGCCATCTGTTCGCGTTCCGGGGTCATGGACGCTCGAAATTCCAGACGAGAAATTCATCCTGTGCGATATGGCTGATTTTAATCAGGTACGACGCGCTGTTGAAGGTATGGATGTTGTCGCACATCTTGCCGCGGATCCGAGCGGGGAGAGTTGGGAGAGTTTACTGAACAACAACATCATTGGGACTTACAATGTCTTTGAAGCGTGCAAAGTCACCGGCGTTGCGCGTATCGTCGCC
>JAPOYQ010000482.1 GCA_026706505.1 Gemmatimonadota bacterium | reverse complement strand
GTCGAGGCCCTCAAAGGCCCCGGTGCCTTCCTCTACGGCGGCAACCCGCTATCGGGCACCATCAACCTCGTCCGCAAACGGCCAGACCCAGCGAACGACTTCGCCCGCGTCAACGCTTCCCTAGGGAGTTTCTCCACCTACCGCGCCACCTTCGACGCCAGCCGCGCCCTACCCGACCAGAGCCTCGCCCTGCGCCTCAACGCCCTGTGGCAAGACGCGGAAGGCTACCGAGATGACAAAAACAGCTCGATCCTCGCTGTAAACCCAACGCTACGGCTGAACCTCGGCGAGCACTCGACACTGCACCTCGACTTCGAGTACTTGACAAGCGAACATAGCTCCGACTCGGGGCTGCCCATCGTCGGCGGCGCACTGCCCGATGTGCCGCGCACCCGCTCATACCAGTCGCCCTTTGACCTTTCCGAACAGACCATCCTGCGCTTCCGCGCTGATTACGAATGGCATTTAGCGTCTAATTTCACCTTGCGCGACAAACTCTACTACACCAGCCTCGACTGGCCCTCGCAGGGGACCCTCTTCAACGGAGCCTTTCCCAACGCGGCCGGATCGCTAGATCTCGCCCGCACGTTGCTCGACCTCGACGACCAGCAGCGGATCGTCGGCAACCAACTCGAAGGCCTGCTGGAATTGCAAACCGGCGGAATCGAACACCAGCTTCTCTTTGGCTTGGAAGTCGCCAACCTCGCAGACGACTTTACCCTCGGCGTGGCGTTGCTTTCGTTCGTCGATCTGTTCACGCTCGACGCGACGTTGCCGCCGAGTTTGGCCCCCTTCATGCCAGCAGAAGCCGGGACCGATTCCCTCGTGGTCCCCCTCCCCGATCAAGCGACCGCGGCCCAAGCCTCCGCGCAAACGCTGGCACCCTACTTTGTCGACCGCATAATCTTCAGCCCCCACTTCGAGCTTTTGCTCGGGGGCCGCTTCGACCGGATCGACTACGAGGACGACCTCACCGCCACCAAGCGCGATTACCGGCAGCTAAGCCCAATGCTCGGCGCGATTTTCGCCCCGAACCAGACCCTTTCGCTCTACGCCAATACAGGCCGAGCCTTTGCCCCACCTTCCTCTCAAGTCGTCGGCGACCGCGACCCCGAGGAAAGCACCCAATACGAGATTGGAGCCAAAGCCGCGCTGCTCAACGGCAATCTCAACGCCAACTTCGCCGTCTTTAACCTCGACAAAGAGCACATCGCCATCCCGGACGACAACGGAGTCACTCGGCAACTCGGCGACCAGCGCACCCGGGGCTTGGAGTTGGAACTAGCAGCACGTCTAGCCCAAGGCTGGTACGCCCAAGGCACCTATGCCTTTTTGGATGCCGAGCTGACGCGCTTCAAAGAATCCGTATTGGTCCCCACGGCCGACGGCTTCGTCCCTCAAGTCTTTGACCGCACGGGCAATGTGCCAGCCTTCGCGCCCGAACACCTCTTGACGCTGTGGGCCGCCCGCGACTTGGGCGCAAACCTCACCTTGGCCGCCGGCATCCGCTACGTCGGCAGCCAGTTCGTTGCCGAGGACAATGTCTATGAGATCGACGGCGCGCTGACGCTCGACTGCGGGCTGACCTATCGGCGGGGCCCGGGGCTGCTGCGGATAAACCTCAAGAACGCGACCGGCAGCGAATACGAGACCCGAGGCTTCGGGAGTGCCTCGGTCATCCCGGCTGCCCCTTTCTCCTTCAAAGCGACCTTAGGTTATTCGCTATGAATGACTGCGAACGCCTCAGCCGCGACGCGCTGGCGGAGCACCAGCTTCAACGCCTGCACGCCCTACTGGGCCAAGTGTTGGCAACCAACGCATTTTACCGCCAGAAGCTCAACGCGGCCGGTATCACACAGGCTGAGGACATCGCCGAACTCGACGCCTTGGCCCGCCTCCCTTTTACCACCCGCGCCGAACTTTCTGCCGACCAAGTCGCGCATCCGCCCTATGGGACGAATCTCACCTATCCGCCCGAATGCTACACCCGCATCCACCAAACCTCCGGCACTACCGGTCAGCGCCTGCGTTGGCTCGACACGGCCGAGAGCTGGGACTGGTGGGGCCGCTGCTGGGCTCAAGTCTATCGCGCCGCTGGCGTCGGCGACCGCGACCGCATCTTTTTCGCCTTCTCCTTTGGTCCCTTCATCGGCTTCTGGAGCGGGCACCAAGGAGCCAGCCACATCGGCGCGCTGATCGTCCCCGGCGGCGGCATGTCTTCGGCGCAGCGCCTAGACGCCATCATCGAAAACGAAATCACCGTTCTCGTCTGCACACCGACGTATGCCTTGCACTTGGGTGAAGTCGCCCGCGAGCGCGGTCTCGACCTCGCCGCGAGCAGCGTGCATACCACCATCCACGCAGGCGAGCCAGGCGCGAACCTTCCCGCTACTCGCGCCCAGCTCGAGCGCACTTGGGGTGCCCACTGCTCCGACCACGCCGGAGCCACCGAGGTCGGCGCTTGGGGGTTTGACTGCTGCGAACAGGCTGGCTTGCACCTCAACGAGGGCGAGTTCATCTGCGAAATAGTCGATCCGCAAAGCGGCGCACCCGCCGACGAGGGCGAATTGGTCATCACCAATCTCGGCCGCACGGGCATGCCGGTTATCCGCTATCGCACCGGCGACCGCGTTGCCCTCAATCGCACGCCCTGTGCTTGCGACCGCACCTTCCAGCGACTCCAAGGAGGCGTCATCGGCCGCCTCGACGACGCCCTGCTCATCCGCGGCGTGGTCGTCTATCCCAGCGCCATTGAAAATGTCGTGCGCCAGTTCCCCGCAGTCACCGAATTCGCCGTTGACGTCCACCGGCGCAGAGCACTGGACGAGTTGGAAGTGCGCCTAGAACTCGACGGCAATGCCAACGACACGGCCGATCAAGTAGAACGCGCCCTCGCCCACCGCCTAGGCCTGCGCGCCGCCATCCAAATCGCCGCGCCGAACACTCTGCCGCGCTTTGAACTCAAAGCCCAGCGCTTCACCGATCACAGGAGCGACACGTGAGCGACGTCATCGTCATCGGCGGCGGCCCCGCTGGCAGCACCGTAGCCGCCCTCGTCGCTGCAACCGGCCGCCAAGTCCAGCTCTTCGAGCGGGAGCAGTTCCCCCGCTTCACAATCGGCGAATCTCTGATGCCGGAAACCTACTGGACGTTCAAACGGCTCGGCGTACTCGACCAACTCAGAGACAGCGCCTTCCCCCGCAAGCACAGCGTGCAGTTTTTCGGCAAGTCGGGTCGTGGCTCAACGCCCTTTTACTTTTCTGACACCAATCCCCACGAAAGCGCAATAACTTGGCAAGTCTTGCGCGGCCCATTCGACGAGATGCTCCTCGACAACGCCCGCGCTAAAGGTGCCCAAGTACATCAAGGTGCCCGAGTTCTCGAAGTCCTGTTCGATGGAGACCGCGCCACCGGCGTACGCGCCAAACTCGCCGATGGCCAAACCCGCGCCTTTGCCGCGCGCGTCGTCGTCGATGCCACCGGCCAGAGTGCGCTGATCGGCCGCAAGCTCAAGCTGACCCAGCCCGAACCCGAGCTAAAGAAGGCTTCGATCTACACCCACTATCGCGGCGGCCAGCGCGACGAGGGCATTGACGAAGGCGCTACCTTGATCCTCCATACCGAGAATCGGGATTCCTGGTTCTGGTACATCCCCCTGCCCGACGACAAGGTCAGCGTCGGCGTAGTCGGCGCAATCTCCTACTTGGTCCAAGGCCGCCGCGAAGACGCGCAGACCATCTTCGACCAAGAGTTGGCCAAGTGCCGACCCATGCAGGAGCGCCTGCAAAACGCCGAGCAACTCTTTCCGGTCAAGACCACCAAGGATTTCTCCTACCGCGCCAGCCGCATCGCTGGCGAAGGCTGGGTGCTGGTCGGCGATGCGTTCTGCTTTCTCGACCCGATGTACTCCTCGGGCGTGTACCTAGCCCTCAAATCCGGCGAAATGGCCGCCGACGCCATTGCCGACGCCTTTGGCAAAGGCGACTTTTCTGCTGAGCAGTTGGGCGGTTTCGGGCCAGAGCTAGTGCGCGGCATGGAGGCGGTGCGTAAAATGGTGTACGCCTTCTACTCCAAGGACTTCAGCTTCGCCGAATTCCTCAAACGCCATCCCGAATGCAAACAGGGGGTCATCGACGTGCTCAGCGGCAACCTCTTCAGCGAGCGCGTCGATCCCATCTTCGGGCCGATGAGCGAGGTCTGCCCGATGCCCGAGGCCGTCCCCTTAACCCCGCAACCGTCAGGAGCAACACCGTGAACGCCACCGTCCGTCGGCTCCTCTACTTGGGGCTTTTAGTCCTCTACCTCCTGCACAACGACCTCTGGCTCTGGGACGATCCGCGCATCGTCTTAGGATTGCCCATCGGCTTGCTCTACCACATCGGCTTCTGCTTGGCCGCTACCGGGCTGATGGTCTTGCTAGTCAACTACGCTTGGCCGTCCGAGTTAGACGCAGAGGACGAGGAGCAAGCGGCATGACCACGATCATCATCTTCTGCTACCTAGGCCTAGTACTCTGCATCGGCGTCCTCTCCAATCGCTTCTTTCGCGGCACCGGCGAGGACTACTTTGTCGCCAGCCGCTCCATCGGCCCTTTCCTGCTGCTGATGTCGCTGTTTGGCACCAACATGACCGCGTTCGCCATTTTAGGGGCCTCCGGCGAAGCCTACCACACAGGTATCGGCGTCTTTGCCCTGATGCCTTCGGGCGCGGCCCTGATTATCCCCACCGTCTTCTTCTTCATCGGCACTCGCGTCTGGGCGCTCGGCAAGCGCCACAACCTCCTCACGCAAGTTCAGTACTTCCGCCGTCGCTGGGATTCCGACGGCTTGGGTCTGCTGCTCTTCGTCGTCATGATCGCGCTGCTGATCCCCTATCTGCTCATCGGCGTCATGGGCGGCGGCATTACCCTCGCCCAAATTACCAAAGGGCAGATCCCCCAATGGGCCGGCGGCCTGTTGATCTGCTTGGTGGTGCTGACCTACGTCAGTTTCGGCGGCATGAGGAGCACCGCGTGGGCCAACGCCTTCCAAACCTTGGTCTTTATGATCTTAGGCGGCGTGACCTTCTTCGTCATCGTCGATAAGCTGGGCGGGCTGGACAGTGCGCTGGCGAAAGTTGCGGCCGCGCACCCCGAGTTGCTGATCAAAGGAGACAATATCAGCCCGATCAAACTGTTGACCTACACCTGCATCCCGCTGTCGGTCGGCATGTTCCCCCACCTTTTCACCCATTGGCTCACCGCTAAAAGCGCCCGCACCTTTCGCTGGCCGCTAATGTTCTATCCCCTGTGCATCGCCATCGTCTGGATCCCCAGCGTACTCTTGGGGATCTTCGGCAGCATTGACTTTCCCGGCCTCAAGGGCGCGGCTGCCAACTCCGTGTTAGTCAAGATGATCGACCTACACGCCCCTGGTGCCCTAGCCGGCCTGCTCGCCGCCGGGGTCTTTGCCGCCATAATGTCCTCGCTCGACTCGCAGGTGCTGTCCATCAGCAACATGTTCACCCAAGACATCGTCCGCCACTACCGCAAAGGCGACGAGTTGAGCGAAAAGGCCCAAGTCCTGTCGGGCCGCCTCTTCGTGATCGCCATCTTCGCCGTTACTTACGTGCTCTCGCTGGTCTCGGCCCGCAGCATCTTCACCCTCGCCATCTGGTCCTTCACCGGCTTTGCAGCGCTCTTCCCAGTGGTAGTAGCCGCCCTGTTCTGGAAACGCAGCACCAAGTACGGTGCCTTCGCCTCCGTGCTCACCGTGGCCGCGCTGTGGTGCTATTTCTTCTTTCAGGGGTGGAAAATCCCCGGCTATACAGTCGGCATGACCGGGGTAATGCCCGTGGTGGTGATCCTAGCCGCTTCTGCCGTGGCCATGATCGTCGGCTCGCTGCTGACCAAGCCACCGGCCAAAAGCACCGTCGATAAATTCTTCTAGCGATGCGCGTCGCCTACATCACGGCCGGGGCCGCCGGCATGTACTGCGGCAGTTGCATCCACGACAACGCGCTCGCTGCCGCCCTATCGCGCCGCAACGCCGATGTCGCCCTGATCCCGACCTATACGCCGCTGCGCACGGACGAGGAAAACGTTTCGCTGGACCACGTCTTCTACGGCGGCGTCAGCATCTTCCTGCAACAGCAGTGGCCGTTTTTTCGCCGCACGCACCGCCTCTTCGACCGCGTCCTCGACTCCCCGTTCCTGATCCGCACCCTCGCGCGCTTGGGCTCCTCTACCGATGCTCGCACGCTTGGGCCGCTCACCGTCTCGATCCTCGCCGGCGAGGAGGGGAACCAACAAAAGGAACTCACCCGCCTCGTCGCTTGGCTCCAGCGCTATTTCAAACCCGACCTCATCCAGCTAACCAACGCCATGTTCGTCGGCATGGCCCGACAATTAAAAGCACAACTAGGCGTCCCCGTCCTCTGCGCCCTCCAAGGCGAAGACCTGTTCTTAGACGGCCTAGTCGAACCCTCGAAGACCCAAGCCCGAGACATCCTGCGCCAACGCTCCCAAGACATCGACGCCTTCATCGCCCCGTGTGCGTATTACCAAGAGCACATGGCCGAATACCTACAGGTGCCGCGCACAAAAATTCACGTGGTGCCGCTCGGCCTCAATCTAAGCGGACACGGCCAAGAGTCACCGCCCGCCGACGGCCCCTACAAAATCGGCTACCTCGCCCGCATCTGCCCGGAAAAGGGCTTTCACCTGCTCGTCGATGCCTTCCAACGGTTAAAAGAACAACCCGAATTTGCCTCCCTGCGCCTCGAAGCCGCTGGCTACCTCAGTGCCTACGACAAGCCCTATTTCGCCGAGCAGGTGCAAAAAATCCGCCGCTGGGGACTAGCCGATTCGTTCACCTATCACGGCGAAGTTGATCGCCGCGAAAAAATCCGCTTCCTCTCCTCGCTCCACGTCTTTTCCGTACCTTCGGTTTACGCCGATCCCAAGGGTCTGTCGGTCCTCGAAGCCCTAGCCAACGGCATTCCGGTCATCCAGCCCGACCACGGCGCATTTCCCGAACTAATCGCGGCCACCGGCGGCGGTCTCCTCGTCGCACCCCATTCGCCGGAGGCCCTAGCCAACGAGCTTGCTGCCTTGCTGCGCGACGAACAGCGGAGACGCCAACTCGGACAAACCGGCCAAGAGGCGGTCCACCGTCGCTTCCACGCCGATGCTATGGCTGAGGGGACGCTCGCCGTGTACGAGCAGTATCTGTAGAAAGAGATCGACAACAACTATAGGGTGACGTGGTGCTGACTAGTGGTCAGGGCTGGTGTTTTGACAGATTTACGATTCAATCGTAAATTTGCCAATATGATTGGGCGAACCCTACAACAGTATCTTTTGCGCGATGCCCGCTTGTACCCGGTGCTCACCCTTACCGGCCCGCGCCAGTCAGGTAAGACGACCTTAGCCAGAGCGACCTTCCCCCAGCATAGCTACTACTCCTTGGAAGACCCCGACCAACGTATCTTTGCCCTAGAGGACCCCCGAGGATTCCTCGACCAACTCGATGGCCCAGTCATTTTGGACGAAGCCCAGCGAGCACCCGAGTTGTTTTCCTATATCCAGAGCATAGTTGACGCGGACGGTAGCACGGGCCGCTTTGTGCTGACCGGTTCGCAGAATTTCCTGCTCATGGATCGCATTGTGCAGACCTTGGCGGGCCGTTGCGCCGTTCTGCACCTGCTGCCGCTTTCGCGTGCCGAGCTCGAAGGCCAAGTCCAGCCGGTGCCCGAAACCCCCGCGACGTTATTTGCCGGTCACAAGACCCATCTCCAGCTATGGCAGACCCTCTACACCGGCTTCTATCCGCGGATTCACGACCAGCGCATCCCGCCCGCAATATGGCTTCCCGACTACGTGCAAACCTATCTCGAACGCGATGTGCGTTCGCTGGTCAATATCGGCAACATGGATGCCTTTGAGCGCTTTTTGGCTTTGTGCGCCGGTCGAGTCGG
>JAPOYQ010000470.1 GCA_026706505.1 Gemmatimonadota bacterium | reverse complement strand
CATTGGTCGCCATCGCTCCATCCTAGCTGAAGCATAAACGTCTTCAGCCGAACAAGCTCGGCTGTTCCCCTGCTTTCGGAACCAGCTTGCTTTCTCCGTTGACCTCCAGCATGACCAATTGCGGAATTGCGGCTTTTGCGATCTCGAAAAACGCAGGGTCGCTTTCAATACCAATACTCTCGTAACCCACTGCACACGCGGCAGCGATGGTCGAACCCCCTCCCATGAAGGGGTCGAGCACTACTCCCTCACCTAACGGCAGAGCTGCGCGCACGATTTGGCGCATAAAGCTCTGCGGCTTAAGGGAGGGATGCGGCGCAATGTCGCGTTCCGCTGGTCGAGTGGGCGCACTGCGAATGACGTCGCCGAAAGGACGCTCGGCATTGATCCGTCTCAGTCCGCCCGTCTTCCACACGCGCAGGTTGTCCTGTACACGCCCCTCGCACGGCTTGCGAAATAGGCCCCAAGGCTCCCAACCGGAGCGAGGCATAACGGTGACGTCCGCAAATTCGTCGTGTGCATTTTTAGGACGATCGCCGCCTCGCAGTGTCTGTACTAGACGGATGATCTCACCGCGTTTCTCAAATCCGCTTTCGACGAGGGCGGCATAGACCAAGTGCGACAACAGGGGGTTGGCAGCAATGAAAACGTGCCCTCCAGGCACAAGCACTCGCAATGCCCGCTCGCCCCATTGTCCAAAGAACGCAGCAAGCTGCTGCTTGTCGCCGTTACTGAGGACGGTAAAACGAGGTAAGGGCTGGCGGACGCAGCCGTCCAAAGCCGGTGGGATACGCCAGACGCCACCCCGTCCGCGCCGGAGTTTGTCCTTTTCTTGAGTGGTGTACTCTTTCAGGCCGTAGGGAGGGTCGGTGACGATGGCGTGGACGCTGTTGGGGGGGCGGTGCTCCATCCACGCGAAGCAATCCTCTTGGACAAGTTGATATGAAGCTTCGCTTGGCTGGTAGAGCACTTGGGATTCGGCGACAGCGGGAGGCGCATTTTGCTGGTGAGTGGTACGCCCAAAGGTGCCACGCAGCATCGCCGACGTCTCGGCGGGATACTGCGATAGAATTTCTCGAAGGTCGGAGGGCAGGTAATCGGCCAAGATGAGGAGTGGATCAGGATCGGTCTCACAGATTTGGGCTAGACGTCGGACTGTCGCTTCGGCGGGTCGGGCCTTGCCACTTTCGAGGCGGGAGATGTACCCTTTCGAAACCCCAAGGCGGTTCGCCACATCGGCTTGGGTTAATCCGCTTTCGAGGCGAGTTTGCCGCAGGTGATCCCCAAACTGGACCATGCAGACGTTCTCCTCCATGAGGGTGGATGATCTTCGCGTAATATAGTTTAGTTTACTTATTTGGTCAACCCTGTTCGTATCGCTACACGCCCTGTAGTTCCAACTCGTCTTTGTGGTGGCAGGCGGCCAGATGCGATTCGCCTTCCAGCGCGGGCATCTGCTGGCTGCATAGGTCGCTTTTGTAGCGGCAGCGCAGCGCGAACGCGCACCCTTGGTCGTCGGCCGGCGTTGGCTCGCCCGCCTCGCTGGCGTCTTCGTCGTCCTCCATCCACGAGGCATGGGGGTCGGGCGCGGGTGCGGCCTCTAGCAACATGGCCGTATAGGGGTGCTGCGGTTGGGTAAAGAGGGTTTCGGTTGCGGCCTGTTCGACGATTCGGCCTTGGTACATGACGGCCACTTCATCGCAGAGATAGCGCACCACGCTCAGGTCGTGGGCGATAAAGAGCAAGGTGAGGTCGAGGTCGGTCTGCAATTGGCGGAGCAAGTTGAGGATCTGCGCTTGCACACTGACGTCGAGCGCGGAGACTGGCTCGTCGGCGACGATGAGCGACGGGCTCAAGGCCAAGGCGCGGGCAATGCCGATGCGCTGCCGCTGGCCGCCCGAGAAGGCGTGCGGATCCCGGCGCGCATATCTGGGGTCTAACCCTACTCGCTCCATCAGTTCGCCCACGCGCGCGTGGCTGTCGCGTGCCGACCAGCCATAAGACCGGAGCGGCTCGGCGATTAGATCGCGCACGGGCATCCGCGGATTTAGGGACGAGTACGGGTCTTGGAAAATCATCTGCATCTGTCGGCGAGCTTGGACGACTTCGCGTCGGCCGAGTTGGGCCATATCGACGATCTGCCCGTCCTGTTGCCGAAAGAGGATCTCTCCTTCGGTTGGGTCTAGGGCGCGGAGAATCATCCGCCCGGTGGTGGTCTTGCCGCAGCCGCTCTCGCCAACCAGCCCCAAAATTTTGCCTTGGACGAGCGAGAAGCTCACGCCATCCACGGCCTTTACCCAACCCGTTTGTCGCTGTAAAAGCCCCCGATGCACGGGAAAGTGCTTTTTTAACCCTCGTACTTGTAGGAGGGCGTCTGTGGTCCCGTTGGACATTGGGCTAGTCCCCTCCTTCTTCGGTGTGGATGAAACAACGGGTGTGGTGGTGTGGCCCTACTTCTGCGGACGCGGGCATTTGCTGCTCGCAAATGGGGCCGACTTTTTGCGTGCAGCGGGTGTGGAAGGGGCATCCCTCGGGCAAGGCGTACGCGCTGGGGACGCTGCCCTCAATCGGCTCGATGTGCCGGCGTTTGCCCGTCAGGCTGGGGATGGATTGCAACAGGGCCGCGGTATAGGGATGCGCCGGGCTGTCGAAAATTGCGGCTACTGGCCCCTCTTCGACGATCCGCCCCATGTACATCACATAGACGTATTCGACCGTATGCGCGATCACGCCTAGATCGTGAGTGATTAACATGAGCGCTAGTCCTAACTCGCGCTGGAGCCGTTGGATTAGCTTGAGCACCCGCGCCTGCACGGTTACGTCGAGCGCTGTGGTTGGCTCGTCGGCGATTAAGAGCCGCGGATTGCTCGCCAGCGCCATGGCAATCATCGCCCGCTGGCGCATTCCGCCCGAAAGCTGGAAGGGATAGTCGTCGGCGCGGTCCTGCGGATCGGGGATGCCGACTAAGTGCAACAGCTCGACGACTCGCTGCCGCGTTGCTTCTGAGGATAGCGAGTCGTGGAGTTGGATCATTTCGGCGATTTGGTTGCCAATGGTATGCACCGGCGAGAACGCGGTCATTGGCTCTTGGAAGATCATGGAGATGTCGCCGCCCCGGATCTGATGCATCTCGTCGCTGTGCGCATCGAGCGCGGCGAGGTCGATTTCGCGCTCGTCCAGCTTGCGGCGGTAGCGGATGTGGCCGCTGGTAATTTCGGCTGCTGGCGGCAAAATCTGCAGCAGGGCGTTGGAGGTCATGGTCTTGCCGCAGCCGCTCTCGCCGACGATGCCCACGGCTTGGCCGGTGTTGATGCGGAAGCTGACGCCGTTGAGCGGCCGCACCACGCCCTCGTCGCGAGTGATGCGCACGCTCAGGTCGTGGACGTCGAGTAGGGGGGAGGTCATAAAGCGTTTGAAGTGGCTAAGCGGTCTCGAATTCCAAGGCGGAGAGATTTAGATTGGACGAGCGCTTCGACAGATAGAGCATTTCCACGCCCACCACTTCGTTCGATTCGTTGTAATCGAGGACCACTCCTGGCGAGACCTCTTCGGACTCGACGATGGTAGAATCATCGAGGCGCAGGTAGAGCGCGTCGGCCTTCTTATCGACATGCAGTTTCATAATTTTCCTTTCATGTTTCGGTCAAAAAATACGCTCACTACCCGCCAAGGTGCAACGCGAGTGTTGACAGCGACGCGCAGTATTCGATTATCCCGTTCTGGGATGGAACGGAAAAAACGCTCTACCTCGGGGTCGTTTGGATCGGGCATGCGCAACGCCGGTTCGGCTACTACCCGTTCAACCCACTCCATGGGGATCATTCGTTCGGCCATCGCATGAACCGCGTGCTTGGTACATTCCAGTTTTCCCGATTCGGATGGCATGTCACTATTCATTACTGCTCTGATTGTTCGGGCTTATAAAAGATACTACTGACCAACAACTCTTGGCATTACGGAGCTTTTTCATCAGCTTCCACTAGAAAAACAATAGCTGATGCTGTCATGTGCAACATGTACGCGACAAGGTGATTTGGCACAGATACCGGAGTCGTACCTTGACCGTGACCGCTCAACTTGTTGCGTCCGGTAGGGACACTACTCTCCAAAAGATTTCTCAGTGACGAATAGTGCGATTGCCAAAACGATGGAATCAGCCCGTTATCAAAACAAGCCTGGATCAAGGGTTTTGCTGTTGCATTATTACCGTAAGTCCAGCCTCTCTTGTCACAAATCGCTTTCATTACGCTCTCGAACGCTTTTAGACACTCACTAAGAGCTTCTTTGGCGTTTCCCTTTCGGTAGTGTTCGTGAGCTTTTAAGAACTCCTGTTGTGCTCCAGCATAGTGTGGCTGGTCGAGCAGTTTGAGCGCAGGCTTAACAATTTCAGCGTGAAGGAACTCGGAGTCGATACGGACAATCTGCCCATTTGTGAATTGATAGCCAACGCCATGCTCCTTAAATCTGGCATTTAATTCTTCTATTGCGTCATCGGCTATTTTTGAAGCGTTATTTCGTTTTAGGTAATCCCAATCTCTTGTCAATCTATCTACGACACGGAAAGAAATCTCTACAGCATCAAGAGCCTTTTTGACATCTTTCTCTTGGAGTAAGAAATCTGCAAGTTCCGCAAAATAATTTCCATGGTTCTCACTCGTCCCAGGCAAAAGAAAAACGCCATATTCACGACGTAGAGCATTGACTGTTAATTCATAACTTTTACTTACGCTCATGTTTCCATAGTATTCCTCTCTATTACCAAGAGAGTCCATCCAGATATGAACAATCTGTACTCTGAGAGGTTGGGGCAAGTCGTTATAAGTGTAGACGTCAGGCAGTTCCCCTCGAAGTTTTCTCTGCCGTCTCGAGAATATGTCAAAAATAGGCAAGATTAACTCCTCCTAAGTCATATCAGCGAATGCTTCTTTGTACAATGCCTCGGTTTTACCACTCTTTTCGACATCGACAATAAGGATGCGATCAGCGAGCGCGACTATATGGGCATTGTGCTTGACCGTAAAGTCTGCTGTGCCCGTCATACGACTAGTTTCAGAGATTGCCCATACTTCTCTTCCAATTGCCCCTTGAGTGCATCGCAATAGGACTTGTGAATCTCAATGCCGATAACGCGCCGCCCTTTGTCCAACGCAGCAAACGCCGTCGTCCCCGAACCGACAAACGGATCTAGCACTACGTCCCCTGTATCCGTGAAAAGGTCTATGAACCACTCGGGCAACCAATAGGGAAATGCAGCACTGTGTTGCCGATTGCCGCATTCGGTGGCGCGGTGGAGAACGTTATTGGGATACACCTTATCGCGCTCTAACCAATTCGCGACCTTTTTGCCGAAGCCGCTGCCTACCTTGGACTCGTCGCGGGAGCGGTCCGTCTCGCTCAAGGTGCGCATGCGGCTTTCGTACCAATCGCCGACGGGAACCATCACGGCCTCTTGGTTCATCTTGAACTTGCGCTGGAGGTTGAATTGCAAAAGCCGCTCCCACGCATCCCGGAACCGGTTGGGCCACTTGCCGGGATAGCAGTTTTTCTTGTGCCAAATAAACTCCTCCGTCCACAGCCAGCCCCGCTCGCGCATGGCCAAGATAAGCTCTAGCACATAGGTATGCCGCTCGCCGTTCACGACCCGTTCTTTGACGTTTAAAATAAACGTGCCCGTCGGCTTCAAGACCCGCTGCAACTCATCGGCGATGGGCAAAAACCACTCCACATAGCTGTCCGGTGTTACCCCTCCATACGTAGCAGATCGCTGATTGGTATAAGGAGGCGAAGTAACGACCAAATCCACTGAGTCCGACGCGATGTGCTGGAGTTGTTCTGTGCAATCGCCAAGGTACAAAGTCCAATTTCGCATGGCCTTTTCCACGTCTAACTAATGGCTCGCATACGGATCGGCTGCGTCGCGCATGCCATCGCCGACCAAGTTGAAGGCCAAGACCGCGATGACCACGAAAAGCCCCGGCAGCAACAGCCACGGCGCCATGGCCACGGCCTGAAAGTTCTGCGCCTTTTGCAGCAGCACCCCCCAGCTAACCACGGGTGCCCGCAGCCCAATCCCCAAAAAACTCAGCGCGGTCTCGCCGAGAATCATGCCCGGCACCGCTAAGGTAGCCGAGGTAATCACGTGGCTGAGGAACGACGGCAGCAGGTGTTTGAAAATGATCTTCAACTCATTGGTGCCCGACAGGCGGGCGGCGACCACGAAATCCTCGTCGCGCAGCGACAGAAAGCGGCCGCGCACCACCCGCGCCAACCCAGTCCAGCCCATCAGCGAGAGGATGATGGTGACGCCGAAGTAAATATGCAGCGGCGGCCAGTGCGCTGGCAGCGCCGCGCTCAACGCCATCCACAGCGGTAGCTGCGGCACGGCCATCAGAACCTCGATTATCCGCTGCACTACTACATCGACCCAGCCGCTGTAATAACCCGCTAATCCCCCGAGCAAGATGCCGATGAGGAAGGTCAGGGCCACGCCGATTAGCCCAATGGTGAGCGAAATGCGCGCCCCATATATGATTCGGCTGAACAGATCGCGCCCCAAGT
Source organism: Gemmatimonadota bacterium (assembly GCA_026706505.1). The sequence continues at coordinate 1,447 of JAPOYQ010000470.1, read as the reverse complement.
CGTCGGTGCCAAAGAGGAACAACGGCCCGCTGCCCGCGCTGAACAGGTGCAAGTCCGCGTTGAAAAGCCCCCAAAACTCGTAGGCTGGGCCGCGTGCGAAAAAGCGGATCGGATACATGGCCTCGGTATCGACGAGATATTCGCGCTGCCACGGGCCGGCGGCCGTGTCTTGCCGCACGCCGTGGACAAAGGGCCGCCAGTGAAAGCGCCCGTCGCCGTCGAAAAAGCGGATCTCCTGCGGCGGGCAGAGGACGTATTGCGCGTGGCGCTGGTCGGGCTGGTAAGGCGAGATGAATTCGCACAAAGCCGCGAGGCCGTAGAGCGCGATCAGCACCGCACTGCCGGCCAGGGCCAGCCGATGACGGCGGAAGCGCATCCACATCAGCCGCCACTGCGAGGCGTCGGCTAGTTGAGTTGTGGGGCGATCTTCACTCATAGCGGATGCGCGGGTCGGCAATGGCCAAGAGAATGTCCGACAGCAGGGTGCCTATTATCGTCAGGACGCTGAGCATGAGCAGGAAACTGCCCGCCAAATACATGTCTTGATTGCGGAGGGAGTCGAGCAGCAAAGGGCCGGTCGTTGGCAGGCTCAGCACCACGCTGGTGATGGCCGAGCCGGAGATCAGGTGCGGCAGCATCCAGCCGACCGTGCTGATAAAGGGATTGATGGCAATGCGCAATGGGTACTTAATCACCAAGCGAACCGGACCAAGGCCCTTGGCCAGCGCCGTGGTCACGTAGGGCTTGCCCAGCTCGTCGAGGAGATTGGCGCGCATGATCCGCATCAGCCCGGCCATGCCAGCCGTGCCGACAACCACGGCCGGGATCCACAGATGCCCGAGCAAATCGCCGAACTTGGCCAAGCTCCACGGCGCACTCGCGTACTCGGGAGAAAACAACCCGCCCACGGCGATGCCAAACCACTCGTAGCCCAGGTACATCAAAACCAGCGCGAGCAGGAAGTTGGGCGTCGCCAAGCCGACGAAGGCCGCAAGGGTTGCTGTGTAGTCGAGCACCGAGTACTGGCGCAGGGCCGAATAGATGCCTACCGGGAAGGCCACCAGCCAAGTCAACAAGGTCGCGGTCGAGGTAATCAGCAAGGTATAGCCAAGCCGCTCCCAGATCAGATTGTTGACCGACTGGCCATACATCACCGAATAGCCCATGTCGCCTCGGAGGAAGCCGCCCATCCACTTGAAGTATTGGATAACCATCGGGTCGTCGAGGTGGTAGCGGGCGCGCAGGGCGGCGATCTGTTCCTCGGATATGTCTTGGCCCTCGGCCTGTAGCTCTTGCAGGCGCGACGTGATGATGTCCCCGGGCGGCAACTGGATGACGACGAAGACCAGCACCGAAACAGCCAGCAGGGTGGGGATCATAATCAGGACGCGGCGGATGATGTAGTTGATCATGGCTCAGTCTTGTTGCAGATACCAAGTCTCTGGAT
>JAPOYQ010000216.1 GCA_026706505.1 Gemmatimonadota bacterium | reverse complement strand
GGGATGCAGACCGTGGTCATGGACGAAATTGTCCGGCAGCGCGACGCCGAGCTCAGTGAAGCGGTGCGCGCCTCCCTTGCCGGTGAGGTGAAGGCCGCCTTCACGAAGCTGGGCAAACACATCGCGCAGGTGGACAAGGACGCTCTCGGCGCCCACGCGGCTGCTCGATGGCTTCAGCTCGCACCGGAACAGCGCACGGCGACCGGCGTGACCGCCCCGACCCGGGCGCTTCGGGACACGATCAACGAGACCATCCGTGCGCAACTGTTGGCGGAGGGCGCCGTCGCCGGGCCCGCGAGGCAGGTAGAGAAGCTGGTCTCTCGGGGCCTCACCCGCGCCCAGATGACCGTCGACGCGAACTACGCCGTCGGCGACACGGTGATCTTCAACCGCGCCTACAAGACCCTCGGCGTCAAGGCCGGCGACGAACGCCGGGTCACGGGCGTCGACCGGCGATGGAAGCGCGTCGATCTCGCCGACGATCAGGGCCGGATCGTCAAGTGGGCGCCCGAGCGTCTCGCCGCTGCGAAGGGCGGTGTCGAGGTCTACCAGGGGGTCGCGATGGAGCTCCGCGCCGGCGACCGGGTGCGCTGGACGCGCAACGATCCCGGCGCCGGCCTGGTCAACGGCGCCACGGCGACGGTGGAGCGGGTCGAGCGCGGCGGCGTGCGCTTCCGCCTGGAGGACGGATCCGTGACCAGACTCGCTGGCAGCGACCCACAGATGCGCCACCTCGATCATGCCTGGGCGGCCACCGTGCACGCGTTCCAGGGCCGGACGGTGGACCGGATCATCGCCGCCATGCCCGCGGACCATCCCCGGCTCACCACGCAGCAGGCCTTCTACGTGGCAATCAGCCGGGCGCGCGACCGCGCCGAGCTGGTCACCGACGACGCCTGGAAGCTTGCCGACCAGCTCGAGAAGGCGACCGGCGAGCGCATCGCGGCGCTCGACGGCGTGGCATTGCAGGCCGCACACGAGACGGCGCTTGGGATCATGCGCGGTGCGGAGCGCGCGTCCGACCGTACACGGCACGCACCGGGAGCGACCGAGCGCAGCCACGAGGCCGAGCACGACGTGCCATGGGAGTACCGCCACGGACCCGCTGACCGCCATGAGACCGGTCGCGACCGCGACGGAAACCTGCCGGAAGAGGGCGCGGGACGCCATCGGGGCGGCCGGGAATCGGGCAGCAACGATCGCGGCCCAGGGCATGCGCGCGGGCGAGGGCGCGATTCCGCGACCGAAAAGTCGATGGAACCGAGGCCGAAATCGGTCGACCTCGACCTCGGCATGTAGTGACACGCCCCCGTTGCGGGCACGCGACCAGCCCTCAGCGACGGCGAAACCCGGCAAGCCTCGGCCCTGAACCGCAGCGAATCGGCGCCGGTCCGACCGAACATCTCTCACTCCCGTTCCGGCCAACCCACGGTCGCGACCGCGCCGGGGCACTTATCAACAGCGATCGAGGAGGCAAGCAGGGTCCGGTCGGCGCAGATGCCCGCCCGGCTGGACGCAGCCTGCGCGGATAGCTCTGCTTCAGGAGGTGTACGTCTGGCGCCAAGAGTCGGCAGAACTGTGGCACGTGCTGCCTGTCCAGCGCCTGAGTGCGCAACTGCAGCCAGACGGCACCCCACCATCATGGAAAACCCACAAACGCCCGCTCCGGGGGCGCATACAAACCGCATACATCGCGTACTACACGGCGTACTACCCGCGTAGTACAAGCGCATTCTCGGCCGATCCGCCGGTGTATCAAAAAGCGGATAGCCCCTGTATCGAAGCCATGCTTGACGCGCATGCTCGCGCGCATGCTCGAGAGCATACGCACTTTGCCGGGGCATCAGGGGCGCCGTGAGGCATCGAACGGCGGCCAGCGTGCAGCGAAACGCACGCAATAGCGCGCATGCGCGCGCAGGCACCGAGGTGCGGCAGGTGTGAACAAACCATTTCCGCAGGAAGTGGGAACGACGTTGTGCGCAGCACTCCGTTGTTGGCTTGCCGGCTCGCACTGGCAAGTGGCTGGAGCCGTCGCGGCGATTGAGCGAGCCGATCGCTATGCTCGACCTGACCGTGTGCCACGTTGCCGTCGCGACCACTGAGGTAACAAAGGGAGGCCTGCTGTGCAAGCGACCAGCGCGATCGTGCACACATAGCGCACCGGGGTCGGGGCCGTTACCGGAGCGCACCGGTGCCCGCGCACATGACCCGTACCCGCAGTGGTGCCTGCTTACATGTTCCCTCAGCGCAGGTAGGAGAACGAAATTCGCGGGCCATCATCCGCCCGTTCAGGCAGTTCACCTACCGGCCCTTTTGACGGACGCAGGGCACTTCAATAGCGTTCAGGGTGTGACATCACGGAGGCCCGCTGAGTCGGGCTGCCCGCTGAATAGAACAGCCTTATTTCCGACGTGGAGTAGCTCTCCGCGTTCAGGCAAATAGGCGGGAACTTCACTCCTCTGTGATGTCACAACGGCCCGGCGTTCGCCGGTGCCGGCATGCACAGCGAGACATCCCATGACTACTCGTTACCCCGTCGCGCTCGCGGCGGTGCTGATCCTTGCCGCCTGTGGCGGTGGCGGCGGTGGTGGTCCCACTTCCGGCAGTGGCCAGATCATCGAGCCGCCTCCACCATCACCCGATCCGGTGACCATCACGCGGGCAACCGTACGGGGCACTTCGGCGGCTGATCTGATCGACGTCCTGCAAGACCATGCGAGCGGTGGTCCATGGGGACCGGGAGACAACACATGGCAGCGATGGCCCCAACTGCCGCTGTGGGAGGGGCAGCCCATTGTTCGCGTCCAGTCAAGCGCGAGCGTCGAACATCAGCGCATGGTTGCGAGCGCCGTCGATCTCATCAACGACTGGCTCCCCCTGGAGCACCGCATGGTCATCGGCGCGCCGACGCCACTTCGCACAGAGGACCCTGCGGACGTTCCGGCCGGGGAGATCCATGTCTCGTTCAGTTCCCCGCACCGGGGCGGGCAGTCGCGCTACAACGAGAGCGGCGATCGGTACCGAACCGACGACGTGCCCCGGATGATCTCCAACCTCGTCGTGGTCAACCCGGATTTCTTCGCCACGGAGTCACTTCACGACGTCTACGGCGCACTAGTGCACGAACTCGTGCACGCGATGGGGTTGCCCGGCCATGTGTACGAGGGCGATCACCCGACCTCCTTGATGCCCGATGGCCCGTACCGCGGCGGCGGCCTGCCCGACGAGGCCGGGTTGCCCCGGCTGCCGCGCATCGACGGCGAGGCGCTGATGACAGCCTACGCGCTCTATGACGACGGCGAGACCCATGACGACATTGACGCCATCTCGCTCGGGCCGTGGGCACGCACCATCCCCGCCGTCAACGGCGAAGTGCGCACGGATGGCGGCACCGCGCGCTTCGGCGTCGAGTACCGCACGCAGTGGACGCGCACATGGGACGAGGGGTCGCTGCCAGCGACGCCACTGGCGGATTCCCCCCTCACCGGCACGGCTATCTGGACGGGCGCAATGGTCGGCTTCACCGACGCCGGCACGGTCGTCGAAGGCGAGGCCGGGATGACCGTCGACATCGCCGACATGGACGGCACCGCTGCGTTCACCGACCTCATGGCTGACGGTGCGTCATGGGGGCCGAACCTGTCCACAGCGATCAGCGTGACCGGAAACTACTTCGCCGCCATGGGGAGCGAGCCGCGCCTCGACGTGCAGGGACAGTTCCGGGGAACCGGCCACCAGGCCGCCACCGGCGTGCTCCGGTGGGAGGACGCCACCACCGGCAACCTCACCGGCGCGTTCGGGGCGATCCGGGAGTGAGACAGGCAGCGCGGACATCTCATCACCGGGGAACGTATGAGACAGATATGCGCGGCATAGCTAGGGAAGTCAGGCACGTACGCGACCAAGCGGAGCCACCCTATGCTGCTAGAGCGTATCCCGGCTCAGCTTGGCGTCGAAAGTCTCGATCTACGTTCGGTGTCGGGCCGGTTCTACGGCGGTCGGCTGACGACTGACAGGGGCGGGATGCCGCGGGAGGTCGACGGCCGGTTCCGAGTGTGCTGGCGCGGCAGGGATCGTGGCCGGCGCTGCTCAGTACTTTCTGGTCAAGTTCTGAGGGTATTTTAGGAAGCATTTGCTCCAAACACCGAGGTGCCAGTCAGTGCACTCCAATCGATCTACCCGGGAATGAACGAAGACTTGTACGACGGGACCGAATAAGCCTGAGCAAATTTGCCCAAAGATGATTCGAATGCGAAAACACCGCCAACGAACACGCAGTAGGAGACGAGTATGCACAAACTAGACGTCCAACTGAACGTTTTTGCGCTCCAATACAACTGCGTCGATGTAAAAATTGATGAGGTTTGATCATTCTGTTTTTGCTTTAAGGAGTAGAACATGTACTCCGCCCAATAGGCAAGAAATGTTGAAACAGCACAAAGCAAGACTCCAGCAGAAAAATACACCAGCGAGCATGTCAAATCTGCAAGTGAAACAATTTTGTCGGCCTCAAATACTCTCAACGCGACAGACCCAATAAACGTTAAGACGGCGACTGCAGCACCGCCATTGATGATGAAAGCAGCCTTCAAAGTCAGCTGGGCATATTTCTCAGTGTGATTACGTAAGTCCCTCGCTGTAACGTCTTGGTGACGAGGGTCAGGGGTCTGTTCACTCATAAGTCCATTCTCTCTAACTTAACAACAACGATAGAGCCAATTTCCGCAGGACATGGGAAAGATCTCGTGCGCCGCACGCCATTTCCCATTGACATCCACACTTCGCGCAGCCGTCGGCCGATGTTCGCGCCGCTCACAGGATGCAGGCGCACACCTTACCGATCCGCAGCGCTCACTCATTCACACGTGACCGTTGAGGCGTGTGCCTGCCTGCTAAGCTTGGCATGCGAAAACTCACTGACCGACCCCGGCATCTCTTGGGACAGGCCACTGCCTGACAGCACGTTATGCAGATAAAACATCTCCCTCACACTTTTTTGTTGGTGTCCATCGTGGCGGTAGCATCGCTTTCCTACAGTCAGGAACAGCCTTCCGATGATTTCGACGATAACACTACCCGCACAATGTGCATTTCGGCGGCTTATCAGGCACTGCCCGCTATCGGCGACACGTTTGATGCTCAGTCGGACGCGATGATCCACGCTCACACACTGCAAACCACTGCACTAAATTGCTTTATTACCATCAACCAAGCGAGCTACTTGATTGTCCTCCCCGCCGTCGGCGGCTTCACTGAAGGGTTCGTCGTCAAATACGACATTGATGAGTACAGCTCCTTTAGTTTGGATTGACAAAGAGACCATGACCAAGGAATCAAAGAGGCTGGCCACATGGACCGATGCCAAGGACCATTCGTTCCCAACAAGGCCGATCATCCGACACGCCGTGGGACATGGCTGAAAGGGCGGTGTACGGAGCCGATCTTTTGAGGTCAATGTGGGCGCAGGAATGAGTTCTGTCGTATTTCTTCTCGGTGCCGGTGCGTCCATGGACGCCGGCATGCCGTCGGCGGCTCAGTTGACCGCCAGTCTGCGCGAACAGTTGCCCAGTCTCAAAGACATGAAAGGAAATACGCGCGCGGAGTTCTCAGAACTGTTCGACGCACTCGCAGAGTACGAACCCGAGATAAGGGAGAACTATGAGCGCTTTTTTGAGTGGCTCACCTTCTTGCGTCAAGGGCAGACGGGGTCATTCAGTAAGGTCGTTACCTTCAAGTTAGACCAACGCTTAGTCGATGCGGTTCCTTGCTTGGTGTGGAGCGTTAAGCAGGCCATTTGGGAGATTTTGCGCTCTCGACACAAGTGCCCCACATACCAGCCAGGCCATTTGGAAATACTGGGCGACTTCCTGCCAATGGAAGGCCGCCTCAGTGTATTCACGACCAATTACGATTTGTGCATTGAGGACGCATGCCGCGCTGGAGGCATCGACGTGACGACCGGGTTCCATCCGAGTTCCGGACAGTGGAACCCATCATTGTTTCAGCGCGGGGCGACTGGCATCAATCTCTATAAGCTGCACGGGTCGCTGAATTGGGGCCTGAGTGACGACCTGAGCGACTTGGAAAATCGCCCTCTCGTCGAACGATACCCTCCTGAATGGGACAAAGAGCCCGAGCTGATTCTCGGTCCTGGATCGAAGCTCCAACCCGACGACCCCTATGCCGCTCTTTACGCAGAGTTTCGTCGAGCAGTCAGACAAGCAAAGGTCTGCGTAGCAATCGGCTACAGCTTTCGCGACAACCACATAAAAATTCAGCTTCGACATGCGAGCCATCGGGGGACGAAGATTATCGATGTAAACCCGTCCCCAGGAAACTGGGGATTCAATAGCCATACCAAGATTCGCATGGGAGCCAAAGAGGCGTTCGCAAGCGGTCAAATCTTGGAAGCTGCCAAGGGAATAGACTGCCGTCACAAATGAATGTCGCTCTCGGCCAAACCCTGCCAACACATGGTACCGCAACGCTGCACGCGTGGACCGGAACTGGATCAAATCAGATTTCGAAGCGCCGACTACCATTGGCAGATCGATTCGGAGTTCAGAAGGACGAACACGAGATACATCATTGTTGATTTAAGCAAACTTGTGATGGGACCCGCCTCGCACCAGTTGTTTACGACGTCGCACCGACACGGCAGGAATGAGGATGTTGTAGAGGTGTGTTCCGAGCCGGCCGGCTGTTGCGGCGGCAAGTTGTATTTCGCCTTCATTAGTCATCCCGCCGATTGGGGACGCTTACCTGCTCCTGAGGGCCCGACTGTTTATCAGTGGATCGCCCGTGACTGGCAGCAGCTGCTCCCGCCAGCAACGACATCGTAGGGAGAGCAAGCCGGGGGGCGCTCTTGTGCTTCCTGAGAGACTAGCCGACAGAGCACAGTTCCAAGAACGCAGACGCATTCGCGCCCTCCAACACAATTTGCGTCCCGTTTCGTCGGCGCACTCAGCGCCTGCGCGTTAGAAGGAACTTCAAGAAATCGTCACTGCTCTTTTTTGTTCGGGTGACAAGCTAATGCCGTCGCTGCTTCTTTTGCGTGCCAAATGGAGTACAGTACCTTAAGCATTCTCGTGCCAAGCTCTATGGCTTCTTCTTGACCTGGAAGCGGATTGTAATCGGGAGCGCTGAGTTTGCTGCTATCTTTTGGTAAATGCTGATTATTCCAATTCTTTATTGTTCCCCCTCTCAACTCTTGCACATGTTCCTCTAATGACTCTAAAGAGCTGATAGCCGTCGCCGCCCTTTGGTCACTTAGATCAATTGCAACGGCATTCATCGCACTGCTCAACTCGCTTTCGCTGTCTGCCAGCAATTCGAATAACTCACGCGAGGTCAAGCCGTTGTCAGCCCAACCGTCCTCGTTGCGCTGATCAATCAAATCACGAATCGCATTACGTTCAAGAAGGGCTAAGCGGAAATCCGAACACACGTCGGCCTTTGCCGAGGCGGACAAAGTCAAGAAAGTCGCAAAGATGGCAGAAAAAGCGGCGGTGATGTGCATTCGGACCTGTCCCTGGTGACCTTCACCTCAGCATGCCAGTGGCAACCCCAAGATCACCCCGCACCGTATAACGACCTGACAAATTACCAGTCCGGGAGCGGACGGACTCTGCTACGCGTTCGGGAGTCGCCCGTTCTAGGCCCAAGCGCCGCCGTCCAGAGCGCGTTCTTCCTCCTGTCCGATGGTGACGCCGGAGTCGAGGATATGTTGCATGATCGGGATTCCCTCCAGCACTTCCCCGTCGATCAGTGCCGTGGCGGTCTCCACGGTGGCGGTCTCCACGAAGGATCGCCAGTCTCGCTCGCCTGCGGCCGTAATTCCCCAAAGCCGCAGGTGCGGGCGATGCCGACCGGGCCCGGCGGCACAACCTTGCTCTCGGCAAGACCTTCCGCAAGGGCTGCAGATAGTGCCGGTTCAAGCCCGTCAAGTACTGGATCGACTCCGCACACCTCGGTGACCTGAACCAACTGGCGAGCACGCTCGCGATATTTGTTGGGGTGGCACTCATGCAATT
>JAPOYQ010000837.1 GCA_026706505.1 Gemmatimonadota bacterium | reverse complement strand
TCGCTTGGTGCAAACCCAATGAGTCCTGCGCCAGAAACTTTGGCTTATTTCTATTTAATCCAACGCAACAATATAACGGCACAGCGCCTTCCCGCGCTCTGAAAGGGCGTCGTACAGGGCACGGGGCATTTCTCCATCGCCTTGGGGCCGACGAAACCAAGGCGCGTAATAGCCGACGCTCGTCATAATGCGCACGTCCTCAGAGGTGTTGGGTGTGCCGCCGTGCCAGCAGCGCACGTCCCGGATGAGGGCCGAGCGAGCCGGTGCACAGGCGATAGAGTGCTGCATATAGGTGGGTTCGTCTTCGAGGCTGGGGATGGGCTGGCGCGAGCGGTGGGTGCCGCGAATGAAGCGCGTGGCCCCGTTTTCTGCGCTAAAATCGATCATGGGAAAGTTGACCACGACAAAGGGGGAGGGCAGGTCCATGATGGTGACGCGCTGCTCGGGGTCGCCAATCACGTCGGACATGTCGCGGTGCAGAGGCTGGATTTTTGCGCCGGGCAGGGAATAATCGCCGCCGGCCCCGCTGCACGTAAACTGGTCGCTGGCAAAAATGGCTTCGATGATGGGCAAAATGGTCGGCAAGTCCACGAGCATGGCCCATTCGGGATGGTGGATTTGCGAGCCAAAGGAATAGCGCGCAAAACCCCGGTTGGCTTCCTCCAGCGGGATGGCGGCGGTCTGTTCGGTAACGACGCGGTGTGCACCTTCCGTGAGATAGGCGAATTGTTCGTCATTCAGCGCGTCGGAGACCACGGCAAAACCGTCGCGGTGAAAGAGGGCGGCGGCGCGGTCAATGGCGTCCGGGGAAACAGGTTCGAGGGCGAGCATGGCATCTCCAGTGTTGTGGGACGGGCGTAAATATGCTATTTAGCTCTGTGTGCTGCGAACCGCTGTTATCCACCAAGGAAGGGATCAATGGAAAATCGTCCGCAAGTACTCATCGCCTGTAGCGAGCGGGTGCGCCATGGCTACCTGCCGCCAGAGGAGCTGACGCGCCTAGAGCAGGTTGCCGATTGGGCGTGGTTTGCCTGCGAAGGCGGCAATATTTACCAGGCCAGCGAAGACGCCGAGGCCATTGCGCAGTTGGCAAAGGAATTGGCTGGAGTAGATGCGCTCGTCGTTTGCCACGGCGCGCCGAAGGTTAATGCGGCGGTCTTGGAAGCCTCCCCCCGGCTGCGCTTCATCGGCGAACTGGAAGGCGACCGCTTTGCCACGCGCATTGACTTGGATGAGGCGTGGGCGCGGGGCATCCGCACGGTCGATACGACCAATGGCTCGTCCTATCCGGTGGCCGAGTGGGCCTTGGCGCTGACGCTGATTGCCATGCGCAATGCCGGTGCGCTCTTCCGCCGCATCCTCGCTAGGAATACCGACGGCTCTACTATTCAGCCGATGGCTGGAATGCTCACGGGCAAGCGGGTGGGGTTGATCGGCGGTGGCCACATGGGGCGGCGGCTGATGAAACTGTTGCGGCCCTTTGAGGTCGAGCTGTGGGTGCACGATCCATACTTGTCGCAGGAGTTGTCCGAGGCGTTGGGCTTTTTGCTAACGTCGTTGGACAACGTGATGTCGCAGTGCGATGCGATTGTCTGCGTCGCGCCGCTGACGCCGCAGACCAAAGGCATGATTGGCCAGCGCGAGTTGGAACTCATTCCGTCGGGAGCGGTTTTGGTCAACGTGTCGCGCGGGCCGATCTTCGATTCTGCGGCCCTGATCGAGCGCCTCAAGCGCGGCGATATTGCCGCGGGCTTTGATGTCTTCGACCCAGAGCCGATCCCGGCCGACAGTGAGATTATCGACCTGCCCAATGTGTTTTTGACCCCGCACTTTTCCGGGCGCGTGGGCGACGAATACCCGCATTTTTTCCGCCTCATGGTCGATGAGTTAGAGCGCTTTTTTGCGGGCCACCAGACCTATTTTGACCTGACGCCGCGCGCGCAGGCGAATCGGCGTGGGGATCAGCCGGGATAGGGGGTTTTATGGGACATCCCAACGTACTTTACATCTTCACTGATCAGCAGCGCGTGGATACGCTGCGCTGCTATGGCAACGAGCAGATCGAGACTCCAGCGCTCGACGCACTGGCCGCCGACGGTTTTGTCTTTGAAAACGCCTACGTGAGTCAGCCGGTGTGCAGCCCGGCGCGGGCCACCATGCTGACGGGACTATGGCCGCACACTGCTGGCGTGCCCGCGTGCAATGTGCCGCTGCGCGCCGAGGTGCCGACTTTTGCCGAGATGCTGCCGCCGGAATATCAGACGGCCTTTATGGGCAAATGGCACTTGGGAGATGAGATTTTCCCCCAGCATGGGTTTGAAACGTGGGTCGGCAGCGAAGACTCGTATCGGCGTTGCTATTCCGCGCCGGAGCGGCTGGATGTGCTCAGCCCGTATCACCACTTCTTGGTCGAGCAGGGGTTTGCGCCCGATGCGGAAAACCTCGGCCAGCGCGTGTTCTCGCGCCACGCCGAGGCCTCCATGCCGGAGGAATACACCAAGGCGGCGTTTTTGGGCGATCAGGCCGCAGAGTACATCCGTCAGAGCGGCGACGCGCCGTTCGCGCTGTGCGTTAGCTATCTAGAGCCGCATCCGCCGCACACCGGGCCGCTCAACGAGTATTACGACCCGGAGATCCTGCCGACTGGGCCGAGCTTTAGGCAGCCCCCGCCGGACGACGCGCCCTTGATCGTGCGGCTGATGGCGGCCTTTTACTCGGCCTCGGAAAACTACGGGTTGGACTTGCAGACCGAGGCTGGCTGGCGCGGGCTGATGGCTCGCTATTGGGGCAATGTGACGCTGGTGGATCGCTCGGTGGCCAAGATCCTCCAAGCTCTAGACGAGAGCGGCAAGGCCGACGATACCATTGTGATTTTTACGTCGGATCACGGCGAACTCATGGGCGATCACGGGATTTTGGGCAAGACCCTGATGTACGAGGAGTCGATTAAGGTGCCGCTGCTGTTGCGCGCGCCCATGTTGGATGCACAGCCAAGGAAAATCGGCGGCCAGTTTAGCCACATCGACTTGGTGCCTACGCTGCTCGACTTGCTGGGGTTGGAAGCGCCGGACCATTTGCAGGGGCAGAGCCGGGTGCCGGTGCTGTGCGGCCGCGACGACTTGGCGGCCAACGACGTGTTTGTCGAGTGGAGCGGTGCCGACGGCCACCCGCCAGCCTCGATCGGCGAAGCCGAGCCGAACCGCAGCTTGGTCCATCCCCTTCGCACTATTGTCGCAGCCGATGGCTGGAAGCTCAATCTGTACGGCAAGGGTCAAGGCGAGTTATACGATTTGAATGCGGACCCGCACGAGTTGGAGAATCTATACCACCGGCGCGAGCAGGGAGCGCGGATTGGCGAACTGAGTGAGCGGATTCGCGCTTGGCAGGAGGAGACCGGCGACGAGGTGACATTGCCCTAATTATTCAACCGCTGCGCATGAGACCATACCTAACGAGGTACATGGTCTCAAAGGACCGGCAACTCAGCGCTTGCGGGCTTGGATAGCACCTCGTAGCCGCGATCAGTGACGAGCACGTCTTCTTCGAGCATACAGAAAGCGTCAGCGGTGAAGAGTCCGGGTTCGATGGTGAAGACCATCCCCTCTGCTAAAATCACCTCGTTTTCAAAGGCGATAAAGGGCGGTTCGATAATCTCCAGCCCCATCGCATGGCCGATACCCTTGACCTTTGCGGCATAGTCGACATGGCCCGAGGCGCTCATCGTCGCCTTCGCGGCGTGGACCAGATCGGCGATGGGGACACCGGGCCGGGTGGCCTCTATCGCCGCCTGCAAACAATCGTAGACGACGCGATAGGCGTCCTGGTGTGCAGCACTAGCCCGCCCGAGCGCAAACATCCGCGTATAGTCTGACCAGTAGCCCCGATAGACGCCGCCGGCGTCTTGGGTGATCATTTCACCCGCGGTCAGCACGCGATCAATAGGTCGCCGCAGGGTGCTATTGGCGACCCGGATGTCGTCGGGTATATATGGAGCGAGGGTGATCGAGCCCGGCATTTCGGCACCGCGCCTGAGGTGTTCGACCGCGAGCAGGCGACAAAGCTCCCGCTCGCTCATCCCCGGTTTGACCTCCTCGAAGAGGACCTGATACGCTGCATCAGTGATGGCCACTGCCTCGCGGATGCGCTCTACTTCGGCGCTCGATTTCCGGGCGCGCAACTGCCAACATAGGGCGGACGCATCGACAAAATCAACATTGGGCAGGTTTTGCTGCAACTGGTCGAAATCTTCGCAAGGCATCCTGAGCGCGACTATCCCGCCGAGTTCGGTGCCAATGCGGCCTTCTTCCAGTCCGAGTTCGTGCACGGCGTCGGTAATGGCATCGACACCTTGGAGAATATGTTCTAATGGGAAGGTTCGGATGCTTTTCATCCAGGAATCTTCCTCGCACATACAGGCTTCTTGCGGGGGCACAATAAGCAGCGGTTCGCCCTCCAGCGGCAGCAGGGCGAACATGGCCGTGTACTGGTGCATCCAGCGGTGGGTCACATGGCCCGTAAAGTAGCGGTGATTGGCCCCGGTGGTGACCAGCACAGCGTCGATACCGCGCTCCGCCATTAACACCCTGAGCTTGCTCAGCCGCTGTTGGTATTCTTTGGGGCTGAAATCGGCATGATCATTCACAATGATTCTATTCCTACTTAAAGGGAACTGATGTTACGCACGGGCCCTAGGTATGAGATGCTTCGCTTCGCTCAGCATGACAGGTGCTGATGTTTTGCTACCCCTGTCATGCTGAGCGGAGCGAAGCGGAGTCGAAGCATCTCTATACCTGCCAATGCTAGCACACGGGCAGGACGATGCGTAACATCAGTTAAAGGTAATATTCCAGCATGATTCCGGACTTTACGCTAGCCTAAGAAGACCGGGGGAAAAGCTCTCCTTCCAGCGCCTCTGCGTAGGTTTGCGAACGACTGGAATGGTCGCCGCCGAGCCAGCGATAGGCCCTGGGGTAGAGCGCGAGCGAGCGGTCGGCGAGCGGCAGGTCGAGCGGCACGTTACCCCACAGCGCCGAGTATTTGGCGGCGATGGCCACTTCGAGCGATTGGCGCAGGTCGTGGCCGGAGATGTACAGCTCGCCGCCGTTTTCTAATACATCTAAAAACGACAGCACTGAAGTACCCATGTAGGAGAAGCGGGGGTATTCGAGTGGGATATAGGGGCGATCGATCTTTATGCGGGCACCCTGTGTGTCGCAGCCTTGGAAAATTTCGGGCGATCCCCAATCCCAGCGCACGAGCGCGTCGTCGGTCCACACGTTCACGCCGCGGCTGGGCGTCGGTTGGCCAAAGACCGGGCAGACGAGGCCGTTGCTGAGTGAAAATTGCCCGTTGATGATTAGCCCCTCGTCGTCGTCGCGTGCGAGGGCCTCGGGCGGCGAGCCCCAGGCGATGACTTGGGTCACCTCGGCTTGGGTGAAGAGACGCAGCACGGCGATGTGCTGGCAGCCTCCGCCGGAAATCTCACCACCCCAGCCGTGGACGCTGGCCCCGCGCAAGGGGCCGTACTCGCCGGCGCGCAGCCAGTTAGCTGCTTCTTGCACCTCGCCCATGGCTCGTTGCAGGTTGCCGCCGGCAAAGACCACGCCGCGCGCTTCGCATTCCTCGACCATGGCATCGACATCCGACAGACGGGCTTCAATGGGCTTGTCCGTGGAGACGCCTTTGACACCAGCTTGAGCCGCGGCGATGACGGCCTCCTTGATGAACTTGCCGGGCAGCACGACTGCGGCAATGTCGGGGACGACGTGCCGGAAAAGGTCTTGCGCGTCTTGGTAGAGGGCGCGGACGCCGAAGCGCTCGCCGACGGCTTGGCGGCGCTCGGGGTTGTATTCGGCAATGGCGACTAGCTCGGTGTTGGGCAGGGTTTGATAGACTTCGGCGTAATGCTGGCCGAGGCGACCGCAGCCGATGATGGCGACTGTGTATTTTTCGTCCATGAAGGAACTCCTTTAGGTTGGTGCACCCGCGTGGTAAGTTGTTTCGACCCAAGCGGCGCTTTGGGCGACAGGCGCTAGATACACCTCGGCGATGGTGCCTTGGAAGCGAGCGCTGCCCCCGGCGATATGGCCGATGGTCACGGGGATGGCGGTCTGTTGCAACGGACGGTTACAAGCTGAACGCGAGGCCGCGAGCGCGCCGTCGATGTAGAGTTGAATGCGCGCGCCATCGTACACTCCGGCGAGGTGATGGATGCCGGGCGCGAGGGTTTGGTGAGTGGCAATGCTGACTGCGCCGCCGGTGGTGTTGACGATGAAGCTGGAGCCGGGCACGGCTGCGCAGAGTCCGCCGTTGTGGCCCACGTCGCCGTAGCGCAGGGAGAACGCGCCGGCTGCTCCGAGGGTGTCGTAGCGTTGTACGCGACCATGGGCGTGGCCGCCGTCGCGGTCGCCGCGCCAGGGAGCAGTGTAGAAGTAGCGTCCGTCGAATGCACCGGCGTTGTACGCGGTAGTATGCAGGCCGTCGGTATAGCTGGCGTCGTGCGTGTCCCAAGCGGCTGGATCGTCGAATGGCGCGGCCGTGTCGTAGCGCAGCCAAGAGCCGTGGAAGACGCTCTCGCCGGGTGCGGCGGCACGGGTGAAGGGCACGTAGTATATGTAGCGTCCGTCGAAGAAGCCGCCGTCAAAACCGCTGTTCTCCACGGGAACGTAGGTGTCCCAACTTTGCCGATCGTCAAACGGCGCGGCCGTGTCGTAGCGCAGCATTGTGCTGTTGCCGTAAGAGCAAAAATAGATGTGCCGCCCGTCGAACACAGCACCGACGTTCATCTGCATCCCCAAGGGGCGGGCGTCGTACAGATCCCAACTCTGCGGATCGGCGAAATCTCCGGCGACTGCGTAGCGGAGGACGTGGCCGCTGCTGAGCGGCGCAAAGTAGATATGGCGTCCGTCGAACGCGGCACCGTCGAAACAGGCCGCCTCCGGGTGGAGTTGTTGGGCGTTGAAGACGGCATAGCTCGCGGGATCCTTCAGGGGGGAGCGGGTGTCGTAGCGGAGGATGTGGCCGCTGTTCTCGTCGTCCAAACCGCCCGTTGACGACCGGGTGTAGCCCGGGCAGAAGTAGAGGTAGTGTCCGTCAAAGGCGAGGCCCTGTCCCGAGTGGGGGAGCTGGGCGTCGTGGGCGGCCCAAGCGGCTGGGTCTTTGAAGTCGGCTTGGGTGTCGAGGCGCAAGAGCCGCGAGTGGTGGACGGTGCCGTCGTCGCGGGGGTTGAAGTACACGTAGCGCCCGTCAAAGGCTCCGCCGTAGAAGCCCGAGGTGTGCAGGCCGTCGGTGTAGCTGGCGTCGTAGGCGGTCCAAGCGTCCGGGTCTTTGAAATCGGCTTGGGTGTCGAGGCGGAGGACGCGGCCGTGGACGGAGGTGCGCTCATTCTGGTCGCGGATGGGGCAGAAGTATGTGTAGCGCCCGTCGAATACTGCGCCGAAGTAGCCTTGGGTCACCAGGCCGTCGGTGTGGCCGGCGTCATAGGCGGAGAAGGCATTGAGTGCGGCGCGGGGTTGCCATTGCGAGACGAGCGGCTGCATGGCTTCGGCGCGGGTGGAAGGGCTTTCGACCCAAGCGGCGACCGTCAGCGCCTTGTCGAGGGGACGGTCTAGGGCGAAGGGAGCGTTGGAGCGGGTGCGGTATTCGGAGGTTGTGGACATGGGCTATTAGCTTGTTAGTAGAAGAAATTTGACTCCTAGAAATTTTGCGAATTGGACTGATTTGATAATATAATAGCAGCCATCAGCACGCGCCCAGAGGGCATCGTTCAGTTTCCCACAATCCAAAATATGGCCTTGCAGTCAGCCTCACATGAACGTCTTATAAAACGGCTAGAGACGATAAGAGATGTCTCAAAGCGCCGTGCGGTGCTCGCTAGGGAAGGTTTTGCCGGACGGGCGGCTGAAGAGCTGCTCGACGAGGTCCATTTCCGCACTAAAGGCAAAGAGAAATTCCCTCGCGCCAAGGATATGAGATTCACTAGGGACGGGCTGGCTCAGGCCTCGTCAAAAGCCGTTGCAGAATATAGAACGTGGAAGATGCGCCAGCGACTCGGCTCGAT
>JAPOYQ010000364.1:5452-8062 GCA_026706505.1 Gemmatimonadota bacterium | reverse complement strand
TACGCCGCCAAGACGGCCTTGCAAATCGAGCGCCAATCCGGCTGGATGCGGATCAGCTACGACGAGTTGCTCACCCGCGCCGAGCGCGTGGCGCGCAGTTGGCAAGCACAGGGCTTGGCGGCGGGGGCGCGGGTCCTGCTGTGCGGGGACAACGGGCCGGAGTGGGTCGTCGCCTATATGGCAGCCAACCTGCTTGGGCTAGCGGTCGTGCCCATCAGCCCGCAGACGCGCGATGAAGACATCTGGAGGCTGTGCGACTTTGTCCAAGCGCGGGCGCTGATTGCTGCGGAAAAGCGCTTTTCCCAACTCTCCCCCGAGGGCGTGGCCGCCCACAAGGAAATGGCCTTTTTCAATGTAGATCGCGATGGGCTGCCGTTCGGGCACGCTCCCGAGCCAGATGTGTTCGCCAAAAAAGGCCGTTGGAAGCGACCAAGGATCAATCCAGATGCCACAGCGTTGATCATCTTTACCTCGGTCCTCGAGCCGCGCGGAGTGGTGTTGAGCCATCGCAACCTCATCTCCAACGTCCTTGCCCAAGGCGAGGTGCTGCGCATCTACGAATCCGACCGCATGCTCTCGACCCTGCCGCTGCACCAAGTCCTCGAATGCACCGGGGGCTTGCTGCTGCCGCTGCTCGGCGGAGCCACCATCACGTATTTAGAATCCGTCAACAGCCGCGAGATGCTCCGCGCCCTGCGCGATACGAATGCGACTGTACTGTTGACCGCGCCGCGCCTGTTGCGCGTCTTGGCCAACCGCGTCGAGCGCCTCGGGGCCGAGGCCACGGCTGGGCTAGCCGCTTTGAGGCGGGTTGTCAGCGTCGGCGCGGCCCTGTCCGACGACCTCATCGACGCTTATGAAGATCTCGGCGTATCGATTTGCCAAGGCTACGGCCTGAGCGAAGCAGCTTCAGTCGTGGCCGTCAACATACCCATGCAGCGCAAAACCCAGTCGGTGGGGCAGGTGCTGCCCGGACAGCAAGTGCAGATCGCCGAGCCGGACGAGCGCGGCATCGGCGAGGTCTTGGTGCGAGGTGCCAACGTCATGGAGGGGTACTTCTCCCAACAGGAACTGACCCAAGCGGCGTTGCGCGACGAGTGGCTACACACCGGCGACCTCGGTCGTCTCGACGACGATGGCTATCTCTTCGTCGAGGGGCGGAGCAAAGACTTGATCGTCAACGGGGCCGGCCACAACGTCTATCCACGCGAAGTCGAATCGCTCTACCACGACCTGCCGCACGTGGCCGAATTGAGCGTGGTTGGCGTGCCTTCGGCTCGCACCGGGGGCGAAGAAGTACACGGCGTGGCCGTGCTCAACTGCGAGGGCGAGGACTTGCGCGAGGCCATCCAAGTGCGCTCGTACGAGATTTCGCACACCTTGCCCAGCCATCACCGGATCCAGCGCCTGCACTTTTGGACCCGACCGCTGCCGAGGCTAGACGACGGCACCGTGGACCGCCGTGCCTTAGCGTCTGCCATCGAGCGCGAAGACTGCCCGGGTACGACTCTGCCGGAATGGGAGCGGGCGATCCAGCGCCAAATCGGCCTACTTGCGGGGCTGAGTACCGAGGAAGTAGCGGCTCACATAGACGCACCCCTCGACACCTTATTGGATTCGCTGATGGCAGTGGAGTTCGCCGCGTGGCTCGGCCAGCGGCTGGGGACCCAAGTCGATGGGCTCTTGCGCCCACAGGACACGCTCCGCAGCGTCTTGGCTCGGTTAGAGGCTCACTTGCAAGACGGGATGGACTGGGAGGTGGAGCAGTCGCCCGCGTACTGGTCGAGCATCTTGCACGCCGAGCCGAATGCCGAGCCAGAGAACGAGGCCGGCAAAAATATGCTACAAGAAATCCTGTGGGAGACCGGCGGCCCTTTGTTCCGCCGCTTTTTCGATTTCCGGGCTGGCGGCCTAGAGCACTTGCCCCAAGATCGGCCCTACCTGATTGCCGCCAATCACGCCAGCCACCTCGACGGTGCCTGCGTGTACGCGGCCGTGCACTCCCATGTCGATCACCTCAATATCGCAACCAGCGAGCATTACCTTACCGACTCCGAGCTGCACTGGTTTTTGTCCACCTTTGTCAATGCCATCCCCTTCGACGGCCACGACAACTTCGCCGCCGGCTTAGTGCGGGCGAGGCAATTGGTGGGGGTGCGCTGCCCACTGCTGGTCTTTCCCGAAGGCACGCGCTCGGTCAACGGCCAGTTACAGCCGTTTAAGGCGGGCGTAGGGCTTTTGGCCTACGAGCTAGGCGCGCCCGTAGTGCCCCTGCACATTGCTGGCACCCACGAAGCCTTGCCCAAGGGGACGCGCACACCATCGCGCCACCCTTTGCGCCTGCTCTTCGGCCCTCCTCTAGAAACAACCTCTTTCAAGGAGCGCTCCGAGACGTTGAGCCCCTACGAGATTTACTACGAGATCGCCTCAGCCCTCAAGCGACAGATCGAGGCTCTGAGCCGCAAAAACATCTGATTATGTACCCCTACTTATTCGACATCGGCCCCATTAGCGTCGGCACGTTTGGCCTCATGGTCGCCCTCGGTTTCCTATCGGCCCTGCACGTGCTCAACCGCGAGTTCAAGCGCCAGGGCCTGCACAAAGACCTGG
>JAPOYQ010000364.1:0-5442 GCA_026706505.1 Gemmatimonadota bacterium | reverse complement strand
CACCACCTGCATGATCGGCGGGATAGTCGGGGCCAAGCTCTACTTCGTGCTATTTGAAACCTCGCCTGAGACTTGGGACGAGGTGTTCGACCTGCTGTTTTCCGGCTACGGCTTGACTTGGTACGGGGGATTTGTCGTCGCCGCCGCTGGCGTGCTGTGGCAAATTCGCCGCCACAATGCGCCGCTGGGCCACGTCGCCGACGCAGTGGGCATTGCCCTTGCCGTGGGCTACGGGGTCGGGCGGATCGGCTGCCAACTCGCCGGCGATGGCGACTACGGGGTGCCGACGGATCTGCCCTGGGGCATGGCCTATCCCGACGGGGTAGTGCCAACCACCGAAAAGGTCCATCCCGCGCCAGTGTACGAGACCCTCTCCCACTTGGGAATCGCGGCCTTCCTGTGGAAAATGCGCACCCGCTTCGAGCCCCCAGGCCTGTCGTTTAGCTTCTATCTCATCCTCGCCGGGCTGGCGCGATTCTTAGTGGAGTTCATTCGGATCAATCCGCGCGTATTGTGGGGCTTAAGCCAAGCCCATCTCCTCAGCATCGCCATGATCGCCTTCGGCTTGGGGCTGATGCTGTATCTGCAACGCCGGGAGGCCTCTTGATGGCCAAGACGCGCTATCCGCGCATCTCCAGCTTTAAGCAGGCGGCCAACTTCCGCGCCCATCTGGCCCATTTGGGCGCGGAATTCCCCTGCGACGACCAAATCGAGACCGCTCCCACTTCTCCGCTGGCCCAACCAGCCCACAGCAACGGCAACCGCATCGGCAACCGCTTTGCCATTCAGCCGATGGAAGGATGGGATGGGACTGAAGACGGCCAGCCGGGCGATTTGACGCGTCGGCGCTGGCGGAATTTCGGGCGCAGCGGAGCCAAGCTCATCTGGGGTGGAGAGGCGTTTGCCGTGGTGCCCGAGGGTCGCGCCAATCCGAACCAACTGATGGCGCGCGAGGAAAACCGCGCCGGCATGGCCGAACTGCGCGACATCCTCCTGTCGGCGCACGACGAGCGGTTCGGCACCACCGACGACCTCCTCCTCGGATTGCAACTGACACATTCGGGGCGGTTTTGCCGTCCCTGGCGCAAGGACCAATCCGCGCCGGCCATTCTCTATCACCACCCGATCTTGGACCGCAAATTTGGCCTTGACGTGGACTATCCGCTCCTGACGGACGGCTATATCGAGGAGTTGATCGACCGCTACGTCGCTGGCGCGCAAATCGCCCATGAGTTGGGCTACCACTTCGTGGACATCAAGCATTGCCACGGCTACCTAGGGCACGAATTTCTCAGCGCGTTTACGCGGCCCGGCTCCTTTGGCGGCTCCTTTGCCAATCGCACGCGCTTTGTCCGCTCCATCATCGAGGGAATCCACAACCGAGCACCCGGCCTCGGCATTGGAGTGCGGCTGAGCGCCTTCGACTTCGTGCCCTTCCGGCCCGAACCAAACGAGGACAGAGGACACGGAGTGCCCGAGCCGTACCAAAACTGCCTGCCCTACGAATACGGCTTTGGCGTCGATCAGAACGACCCGCAGCAAATGGACTTAGGCGAGGCCGAGCAGTTCATCGCCTTGTTGGAGAGCCTAGGCGTGGACCTGATTAACTTGTCCTGCGGCAGCCCCTACTACAATCCGCACATCCAACGACCGGCGCTTTTTCCCCCTTCCGATGGATACCTGCCGCCGGAAGATCCGCTGTGCGGGGTGGCGCGGCAAGTAGCCATGGTCGCCCGGCTCAAGGCGCGCTTTCCGCGCAGCCTGTTCGTCGGGTCGGGTTATTCCTACTTGCAGGAGTACCTGCCGCACGTGGGGCAGGCCCTCGTGCGGGCGGACATGGTAGATTTTATCGGCTTGGGACGGATGGTTCTGTCCTATCCCGATCTGCCTTGTGACGTGTTGCAAACGGGTCAAATGCAACGCCGCGTCATCTGCCGCACGTTTTCCGATTGCACGACCGCGCCGCGCAACGGCATGATTTCGGGCTGCTTTCCCCTCGACTCGTTTTACAAGGAGCGCGAGGAAGCTCAGCGCTTGCAGGCACTCAAAAAGGAAGCGGAATAATGGGACAATTCACCGATACGGTTGTTGTAGTCACCGGCGCGGGCACTGGGATCGGCGCAGGCATAGCGCGCGGTTTTGCCGATGCAGGGGCGCGGGTGGCGTTTGTCGGGCGACGCCCTGAGCCGCTCGCCGCTGCAGCCGCAGGCCTAGATGCCAATCGGATTCTGCTCCACTCCTGCGACGTATCCGACCGCAGCGCTGTCGAGGCCCTAGCGTCCGCTGTCGAGGCCGAGTGGGGTGCTGTCGATGTGCTAGTCAACAACGCCGGCATCAACACCAATCCGCGCGCGGTCGGCGACGTGTCACCCGAGGACTGGGACCAAACCATTGCCATCAATCTCACCGGGGTGTACAACATGGTGCGGGTGGTACTGCCGGGAATGCGGCAAAAAAGCGACGGCCTCATCATCACGATTTCGTCCATCGCCGGCCTGCGGGCCAGCAAGCTAGGCGGTGCCGCGTACTCGGCCTCTAAGCACGGGGCAGTGGCTCTGACGAACTCGATCAACGAGGAAGAGGTCGAGTTCGGCATCCGCGCCTGCGCAATTTGCCCCGGCGAGGTAGAGACCCCGATTTTGGCCCAGCGGCCCGAACCCGTCAGCGCCGAACGCCGGGCCTCCATGCTGCAACCTGAAGAGCTAGCCCAAGCCGCGCTCTTCGTCGCCGCGCTGCCACCCCGCGCCTGCGTGCCTCTCTTGGTGATCAAGCCGACGGTACAGCTATTCCAGTAGCGCGTCCCTAGAAGCTATCTCATAAATAGTCTCCACCACTTATATTGTAGTAGTCTCTACAGCCGAGTGAGGATGTTATGACTCTGACGAGAGTAAAGTTGAGACGCTTTACTGCGTTCTCGAACTTGGAATTGGAGCTTTGTCCCGGCATTAATGTTTTAGTGGGCGCAAATGGCACAGGCAAGACCCATTTGATGAAGGTCCTATATGCGGCGTGTGACTCTTCTAAAGCGGACGTCCACTTTGCCGAGAAGTTGATGCGGGTGTTACTCCCGTCGGGCCGCTTCCTAGGGCGACTGGTCAGACGACAGCCGGGAAGTACCAAGAGAGCCAAAGAAAGCAAAGAATTCAAGGAAGTCCATGACCTAATTGAAAAATTAGCTAGCGGTCCGGTTGCATTCGTGGACGTGTATCGCGGCACCCAACGATTGGGAGTCTCGTTCTCCAATCGCATTAAATCACCAAATTCCTCCTACGTTTCTGTAAGTGGTGCTGATTCTTGGAAAGATTCTTCATTAAAAGGCATCTATATTCCGGTGAAGGAGATGCTCTCTAATGCACCCGGCTTTCGTTCGCTTTACGCGGAACGCGAAATTCACTTTGAAGAAATTTATGCGGATATTCTGGACCGGGCTTACATCCCGTTACCGCGAGGCAAGTCGGATGCTCTGAACAGGCGTTTACTCACTAGTCTGCAAAGAGAAATCGATGGAAAAGTAACGATCAAAAATGAGGAGTTTTTTCTAAAAAATAAAAGAGGAACCTTGGAGTTCACCCTGCTTGCTGAGGGCCTGCGCAAGCTGGGATTATTGTGGCTTTTAATACAAAACGGCACTTTGCAAAGTGGTTCGGTACTGTTTTGGGATGAGCCTGAGACCAACCTGAACCCGAAGTTGTTAGGCACGCTAATTGAGGTCCTGCTGCAACTGCAACGCGCTGGTGTTCAGGTATTTCTAGCGACCCACGATTACGTCATCCTCAAGGAGATCGATCTCCGTACGCGAGACGAGGATGCGGTAGCCTTCCATTCATTTTACTTTGACGAGACGGGCGAGATAGCCTGTCACACGGCAAGTAACTACCTCGACATTCATCCCAACGCGATTGCGGATACCTTCACCGACCTCTACGACCGGGAAATTGAGCGCGACCTATAATGACCGTTCTTGAGGAAGGGGATCTGCAAATTACTATCGGCGACGCGATCAATGCGCGAAAGTTCGACGATGCCAACCACGGGCTAAACAACTGTATGAAAGCGGTGGATTTCATCGTTGAGCTTCGCGACTGCTATCTGTTCCTTGAAATCAAAGACCCACAAGATCCTCAGACACCCAAGCAAAGTCGCAACGAGTTTCTTCGCAGACTTAAAAGCGGCGAGCTTGACGAGGACCTCAAATACAAGTACCGGGACTCCTTTCTCTACGAATGGGCGTCGGGCCGAACCAACAAGCCCATTGATTACCTAGTACTGATAGCCATGGAATCCCTAGATAACGCCCTGTTACTGAATAGGACAGAAGACCTGAAGCGGAAGCTACCCTTGTTGGGACCGAAGGCACGTCCTTGGCTTCGCCCGCCTGTTCGGAGTTGTGGCGTATTCAACATCGCGTCGTGGAGCAATCGCTTCCCGCAGTATCCCGTCAGGCGACAAAGTGCGAGAACGACGTGTCCTTAATTGGCCTGCAACACATTTCAGTAGCAAACTAAGATAGATCCCATCGTCATGCGCCTTTCATGGAACGAAATCTGCTCTCGCGCCGCCCAATTCGCCACAGAGTGGGCCAACGCGACCTATGAGAGCGGCGAGACTCAGAGCTTCTACAACGAGTTTTTTGAGATCTTCGGCGTGCGTCGCCGCACGGTTGCGCGGTATGAGGAGCACGTCCGTCGCTTGGACAACTCGCACGGCTTTATTGACCTGTTCTGGCCGGGCGTGTTGCTGGTCGAGCAAAAGAGTGCGGGGCGCGACCTTACCGCCGCACGTAAACAAGCCGGTACCTATTTCGACGCGCTGCCCGAGCGCGACCGCCCCTGCTACCAACTGCTCTGCGACTTTCAGACCTTTGAACTGCTTGACCGGGACGAACGCGAGGAGACGCGCTTTGCCCTCGCCAACTTGCCGCAGCACGTCGAAAAGTTCGGTTCATCATCGGAGTGCAGCGGCGCACATTCCGCGCTTCGACGATGGCCGGTCGCCGGTCAATGCTGACCCGATTTTTAATCTGCCCTCGGGCATCGGCTTTTCCATAGCGTTTCTTGCGTTTCTTCTGACTGTGGCGCAGATGGCGATACAACGTACCACCCGTCTGGCGATCCGTTTGGATGTGCTGGTAGATGCGCTGCGGACTCAAGCAAAGCCCGTCGGTCGCCGCCAGCCGACCCGCAATCTGCTCGGGACTCCACTCCCATAAGGAGGATTAGCATGAATATCAACCAGATAAATACACACCTATTTGAAAAGGTGCATAAATTCCAAGGAATTATTGAGCATGAACAAAAGGAGGTGCTCAAGGATTGGTCTTTCGAGGTCAGGCACTCGACTCGAAAACCTAGCATTATTCGAGGGCATATCAAGGGGGAAATTAGCCGCATCGACGAACTTAGGAATCTTATTCAAATGATGTATCAGGGCGGACCTGCCAAA
>JAPOYQ010000029.1 GCA_026706505.1 Gemmatimonadota bacterium | reverse complement strand
TCAAGTGACGCATGGCCCCTGTCTGATATATATGCGCGAAACTGTGTTCTGTTGACGACCAGCAGCGCGGCCTTCTCCTTCTCCAGTTAAGTAAATGATGTTACGCAGTACGTGGCCGGTGGTTGGTTTTCGGCCCGATTCTCTTTGGGATCGCGGGCAGGACGCCCTTGATTCGACGAGGTCGGTGGCCGTAGGGGGCGGTTTGAAACCGCCCCCTACCCGGGTGCTCACTAGGGCGACAGTCTAGAGAGGAATAATTATGAACGAACTCGCATTGGCGGATGATTTCCAATTCGACGCGCAGGGTTTTCTCATGCTGCGCAACGTTTTTGACGCCGAGCGCTGTCGGCGCTACCTCGAAGAGCTTGAGCGGCTGTTCGAGAGCAAATACGATGACCCTTGGCTGCGCGATGGAGTGCGCGGACAGACGACGGTGCAGATCACCGAAGGCCAGCGGCGGATCAATGGCCTGCCGCTGTGGACGGAAGTGTTTGACGAGGTTATCAGCTTTGCGCCGGTGGTGGAGCGCCTGAGGCGCTGGATGCAGCATCCCCAGCTCGTCAATACGTGGGCCATCGAGAAGACGGAGGGCACGCCTTGGGGTGGGTGGCACCGAGGGTTAAATCCGGATGATTACACTGTGCGCCGGGGGCAGATCCGCACGCGTATGTTGAACTGTGTGTACTTTCTGACGGACAACGATGAAGAAGACGGCTGCCTAACGGTGGTGCCCGGTGCGCATAAGTCGGAGATCGATCTGTCCATGGCCGAGTACCGGGGCCGCGATTTGCCCGGGGCCGTGCAGGTCACTGGGAAGGCGGGGGATATGGTCATGTTCTCGGAGACGCTGCTCCACACCGGCGCAACCAAAAGCTCTTCCCGCCAGCGCACGAATCTCTATTTCAATTACATCGACGCCACCTACAACCCGGCGATGCGGGAACTGCTGGCGGGAAATCAAGGCAATGTGAATCACTACGTGTTCCCACCGGCGGTGCGCTCTCGCTTCGACGAGACTCAGCGCGAGCTTACCGAGTGGATGGAGTGGCAGCGCACGGCACCGGCGTCGAGCGAGTGATTAACAGGCGATAAAGGAGAATCACTTGACGAATATACCACCCTCCTCGCCAGAGGAAGTTTTGGCCGAAGGGGAAGTGCAGGAGCGACGGGACGCTCTCCGGCGCATGGTTCAGGAAGCCTTTGCGGCCGAGGATTTAGACACCCTGCGTCTCATCCTCAACGACCATCATCCAGCGGACTTGGCCGATTTATTCCGGCACCTAGACGATGAGGAGCAACCCGTAGCATTGCAGACCTTGGCCGAGCCGCTGGCCGCCGCGGTCTTGGCTGAGATGGACGCGGATGTCCTGCGCGAGGTGGCCGAGGATATACCTGCGGATGATTTGTCGGGATTGGTCGATGCAATGGCCCCCGACGATGCGGCCGATGTGTTGGGCGACCTGTCCGAGGAGCAAAGCGCCGAAGTTCTCGATTTGCTAGGAGGCGAGGAAGCGGGTCAGGTGCGCGAGTTGTTGGCTCATCCCGAGGATACGGCCGGCGGGCTGATGACTTCGCGTTTTATCGCCGTGTCCGAGGATATGAGCGCAGCCGAGGCCATAGAGCAGGTGCGGGCTTGGGCCGAAGACGAAGACGAGGTGTTCTATCTCTATTTGACCGACCAAGAGGGGCTGCTGAGTGGCTTGGTGCCGCTCAAGCGGTTGTTGTTGGCCGCGGCCGATGCCCAGGTTGGCACCTTGGCCAATCGCAGTCCGATCGCAGTGCGGAGCGATATGGACCAGGAGGAGATCGCCTATATCTTCGCCGAGTACGATTTGTTGGTATTGCCGGTGGTCGATGATGCGGGGCGCTTGGTGGGGGTAGTGACTGTGGACGACATCTTCGACGTGATCGAAGAGGAGACCACCGAGGACATGTACGAGATGGCGGCCATTTCCTCGGAGGAGCGCACGGATCGCCCGGCTGCGGGCGTGGTGCGCCTGCGGCTGCCGTGGCTGTTGGTTTGCTTGGGGGGCACTTTACTCGCGGGCGCGGTGATCGAGGGCTTTGACGATACCCTTTCCAAGGTGCTTGCCCTGTCTTTTTTCGTGCCGGCGGTCATGGCCATGGGCGGCAATACGGGTATCCAGACTGCCACGGTGACTGTGCGCAGCTTGGCTATTGGTCAGGGGCAATGGGGTTTGGTGGGCCGCGAATTGCGGGTGGCTTTGGGTTTGGGGGGTATTCTGGGTGTTCTGGCTTGGGGCGTGGCTAGCTGGTGGACTAGCGATGCGCTCTTGGGAGGCTGCGTGGGGGCGGCGATGGGGGCGGCGGTGGTTCTGGCGGCGGTGATGGGTGCGGTGGTGCCGTTGGTTTTTCGCCGCATTGGGGTCGATCCGGCCGTGGCTTCGGGGCCGCTGATTACGACGCTTAACGACGGGTTGTCGCTGCTGCTGTATTTTGGGATTGCGGCGTTTTTCTTTTAGGTTCAGCTCGGAGGACACGTACCAATGAACCAAAATTATACTGGCAAAATGCGCGACCGGACGAATCTGAAGAGGCTGGATAGCCTCACCGACGAAGAGATTGAACAGGCGGCCCGGTCCGATGCCGATACCTTGCTGTTGGAAGAGTGCGATCTGGCGTCACTAGAAGTCCAACAACGCCAAAAAGAGGTCTGAGTATCAAGGCTGGGTCGCATATTCCCTCGCTTGTTTGCCTACACCACCGTCGATAGCCGCTCGACTTTGATTTGGTCGGCCTGTTTCATCGCTTGGGCTAAGTCGTAGGTTGTCTGCAATCGGTACCACGTGTTCGCGCCGCCGCCGAATGCCTTGTCGAGACGAATCGCCATCTGCGGCGAGATTCTCGAATGACCATTCACGATAGCGGATAGCTGCTTCCGGCTGACCCCAAGTTTTTTTGCTGCTTCCGTCACGGTTAGCCCCAACGGCTCTAGGCAATCGTGACGGATGGACAGGCCCGGATGGGGTGGATTTTTCATGTGGAGATCGTTATGTCGAAAGTTGTGTCGAAAGCGGACAATCA
Organism: Gemmatimonadota bacterium; assembly: GCA_026706505.1. The sequence continues at coordinate 5,022 of JAPOYQ010000029.1, read as the reverse complement.
TTCATAGAACGTAACTTGTCCGGCTCCCGGCGGTAGTGCTGGCGATTGATAGTTTTCACTCGAATCAGGATTTTCACCGTTTGATGAAAATGCCTATTTAAGTGAAATTTTTGACTTTTTCACTGAGTTCAAGCTATCAGAAGAGTAAATAAACCGCAGTGAAACTAATCGTCACCAACGACGACGGCATCGAAGCAGAGGGCCTACACACCCTAGTCCGTCTAGCGTCGCGGTGGGGCGAGGTCGTCGTTGTCGCGCCGGCCGAGCCTCAGTCCGGCATTGGACATCAGTTGACGACTGATAGGCCCATTCGCGTCGATAAACTGACGGAAGAACGCTACCGGGTATGGGGCACGCCGGCCGACTGTTCCCGTCTGGCGCTCAACTGCCTAGCGTCCGACGGGGACTGGGTGCTCTCCGGGATCAATCACGGAGGCAATCTTGGGGTGGATGTGTACGAATCCGGCACGGTAGCTGCCGCCAGAGAGGCTGCTATTCACAGGTGTAAGGCCATCGCCCTGTCCCACTATACCGTAAAGGGCCGGTCGGTCGATTGGCCACTGGCCGCCGAACGGCTGCGTCCGGTTTTGGACGACGTGCTGAACGAGACGCTGGAAGCCGGATACTTTCTGAACGTGAATCTGCCCCATCCCGAACACAACCGGACGTGTTTGGAAACGAAACATGTCCCGGTGGACACACGCCCCCACAGAACCACATTCTCGCAGACCGGCGACGGCTTTCTATACACGGGGATCTATCAAGAACGCTGGCGACAACCCGGCAGCGACGTGGATCTCTGTTTCAAGGGGCATGTTTCGCTGTCGAAAATCGCCGTTTGAATAAGTTGTACTTTAATCGACAAAATACGACGGAGCAGATTGATGAAGATAGCTGACATTAGAGCATTTCCGTTGCGGATCAGTAAGTCGGAAGAGGCGTCGCGAGCGGGCGGCGATTACCACGTGGACCATTTGAGGTCCATCACGATCTACTCGCCCCATCACGAGACCACCGTTATCAGGATTGAGACGGACAACGGGATCGTCGGGTGGGGTGAGGCGCAGTCGCCGGTGTCGCCGAACACCACGGCGACGATCGTGCGCGAATTGGTGCGGCCGTTGGTGATGGGGCGCGATCCGTTCGACATCGAGGCGATTTGGACGTGCAACTACGATGCGATGCGGGAGCGCGGACATCTGACGGGGTTCTACGTCGACGCTCTCGCAGGGACGGACGTCGCGTTGTGGGATATAGTGGGAAAGGCCATTGGGAAGCCGGTGCATAAGATTGCGGGTGGGCGGTATCGCGATGAGATCTTGCTCTACGCAGGGATCGGAGGCACGGACCCGGTGAAGGTTGCGGATGCGGCTGAGGAACATGTGGGCTTAGGGTACCAGGCGTTGAAGTTGCACTTGTTGTTGGATGTGGAGGGCGTCGCGGAGATTTGCCGCGCCGTGCGACAGCGCGTCGGGCCGGGCATCATGCTGATGGTCGATACGCATATGCGGCAGACGGTCGCAAGCTCGATAACGCTGGGGCGCGAACTGGAGAAGCTGAATTTTACTTGGCTGGAAGCGCCGATCATACCGGACGATATCCCGGGTCAGGCTGAGATAACCCGGGCGTTGGATATGGCGGTGGCGATAGGGGAGTGGACGCGCACTCGCTACGAGATGCGCGAGCAGTTCGAGCGCCGGGCGTACGACATCTTGATGCACGACATCGCGCGGACGGGGATTACCGAGGGGCACCGGATTGCGACGCTGGCCGACACTTACAACATTCCGGTCGCGCCGCATGTCGGAGGTGGTGGGATCCTGTCGGTGGCTGCGACCGTCGAGTGGTCGGCGTCGTGTCCGAACTTCATGATTATGGAACACGCCCATCACGCCAACGCGATGAAGAGTCGGATACTCAAGGAGCCGTACGAACCCGAAAACGGCTACTACAAGGTTACGGATCGGCCGGGATTAGGTGTTGAGGTGGATGAGGCGGCGTTGGAGACGTACGCGTTTCCGGGGAGTTGAAACGACCGGCGATTGAGCAAAGGAGCAATGCCATGCGTTTGCAGGACAAAGTGGCCCTGATCACCGGGGCCGGCAGCAATATTGGACGGGCCATGGCCCGGTTGTTTGCCCGCGAGGGAGCGGCGGTGGTGGTCGGCGATACGGATGAGACCGGCGGCGGCGAAACCGTGCGGCTCATTGAAGCGGCTGAGGGGCGGGCCTGTTCGGTCGCTGGCGATGTCAGTACTACGCAGGGCCTGCGTCAGAGCATCGACGGAGCGGTGGAGACGTATGGGCGGCTCGATATGTTCTTGAGCAATGCCAATTCCGGGGCCTCAGGCACCATTGCCCAATTTGATAGGGCCGGGGCTGAAAAGTTGTTGATGGTCAACCTCATGGCGCTGATGGAAGGGGCCCACTACTGTCTGCCCCACATGCAGCAGGCCGGCGGCGGTGCCATTATCGCCACCTCCTCGGTGCAGGCCCTGGTAGGCGTGCCCGGGCATCCGGCCTACGGGGCGGCCAAGGCGGGCATTTTGGGGGCGGTGCGCAGTATGGCGGTGGAATTGTGGCCCTACAAGGTGCGGGTCAACGCCGTGTGTCCGGGCGGTACTGAGGGCAAGACCTGGACCGTGATCGACGAATTGGGCGAAGAGTATCTGCCCGAGTTCGAAGCGCGCTTTGGCAGGGAGATGCGCCATTTGCCCCTGCCCGTGCCCACGGACCCGATGGCCATTGCCCAAGCCGCGCTGTTTTTGGCCTCGGACGAAGCCAGTTATATCACCGGTCAGCATCTATCGGTCGACGCGGGCTTGGGCATGTTGCGCTACAGTGTCTTCCACGGACCGGAGCCGCTCGACACGCCGCAGGCCAGAAGCCAGCGGCACAGCGAATTGCAAGCCGAATTTGAGGCGTGGTTGGCCGCGAAAAAAGAAGAGCGGGCGAGAGAGCCATAAGTTGCCCTAGTACTCAATATGAGTGTGCTAGCGCTCCTGCTTGTCGGCGGTCAGCGCCTCAGCTGTTGGGAACCCCGCCGAGATAAATCACCTGCCCGGTGACCGCTTCGCTCTCCTGCCGCAAGAAGAAGTCCAGCACGTTTGCGACATCGGTGAAGGTCCCTAGCCGCTTGACGGCCATGGGGTCGATGAGTTGCTCGATTTTGTCCTTTGGCACCCCTCGGATCATGTCGGTCTCGATTGGGGACGGGCCAATCACGTTCACGGTGATTCCGTACTCTGCTAGTTCTCTAGCCATGACCTGCGAAAGGCTTTCCACCGACGCCTTTGACGCGGCGTACGCCGATTGACCGGCCAGCCGCATGGGGACCGCCAGTGAGCTGAAGTTGACGATGCGCCCGTACCGGCGTTTTTGCATCAGCTTCGCTGCTTCACGGCTGACTAGAAATGTGCCCACGACGTTGGCACTCAGCATCTTTTCGATAGAAGCCGCTGGCGTCAGCAAGAAGTGGTTCATCGAGGCGACTGCCGCGTTGTTGATTGCAGCGTCCAGCCGGCCGTAGCGCCGTTTGATCTCGCGAAACAGGGATTTGACCTGCGGTTCGTCGGAGACGTCGGCCTGCAGGTGCAGGAATCTCTCTGCCTCCCAGCCCGCGTCGCCGCGGCTGCAGCCGACCACTTGGTAGCCGCGGCCGAGTAGATGTTCGACCAAGGCCCTGCCGATTCCCTTTCTTGCTCCGGTTACCAGCGCCACTGGGGGCGATTCTCCGTTCATGGGATGGCCTGCCTATTCGCCGACGGCTTCCAGGGCATCTCCGGACAATTCCAGGATGTAGTCCGCCAGCGCGTCAATCGTGCGGAAGGGGCTCCGCTGGCGGGAAAACGCGTCCTCGCTGACCAGTGTCACATCAATCTGGTGCTCTTCTTCGAGAATCGACTCGACGCTGGTAATGAGGGTCACCAGACCCATGGAGTTAAGTATGGCCTCGGAACCTAGGAGCGGTGAGTCGCGGTTGACCATGGGCTCTTCCACTCCTTCTTCCTCGAGGGCGTCAGCCGCTAGGCCGATCATCAGCTCGATTAGCTCGTCTTTCTGCATGTTTCTTCCTTTCGTCGAATTAGTCTCAGGAGATGTCGTCCTCGGCACCGACCCCGCCGAAGCGCAAGGCCGCGCGAATCTTTACCGGATCGCCGTTCTTGTCAGATCCCCGCAGGAAGTCGCCCTCGATCAGTCGGCCGATGATCTGCACGGGCGTGCCTTGACCCTTTAACTCCTTCAGCTTCCCGGCCAGCTCTCGATAGCTCAGAGGATGGCTCTTCAGGCTCGCGAAGAGCCGGCGGTGGTCTTCGGTAAGGGCGTAGGTGGTCATGGTCCGACCGCGCTCGTCGGCGATGAAATGCTGACGCTCGAGCGCGAACGAAGTCGGATGGACCTTGAAGGACGGCACCAGCCGCACCTCGTCTGCAACCCAGGTGATCCGGGCCATCCGCCCGAAATCCTTCATCAGTTGGCTAGCCCAGCGCACCCGGCGCAGCGAGAGTTCGGTTTCGTCGAAATGGTCGGTGACCTCGTTTTTGTTGTGTTGCCAGAGGTCGGCCAAGGTCGCAGCGCGCGCCTCCAGCTCTTCGACGCCCTGTGCGTCAGCGTCCACCTGCTGGCCGGAGAGCGCGGTGAACCACTCCTTGCCGGCGAACCGGCTGTCTTCCGCTCCGGCGATTTTGCGCTGCCGCCAGAACGTGGAATCGAGTGCGGAGTTGGCGGAATAGAACGCGGCTAGAAATTGGTGATAGCGGTTGTAGGCCTCTCGATAGGACTGTTCGTACCACTGGTGGATTTCGTCGGCGTCCTCTGGATTGCGGTACAAGTAATCAATACCGGCGGCGGCCAGCATTGCCGAGTAGGTTGCCAGATGTACGCCCTGTGAGAACAGCGGGTCGATGAAGCAAGCCGAGTCGCCGCAGAGAAAGGCGCGCCCCAGCGACAGCGAAGAGGCATCATAGGCCCACTCGCGTATAACCCGAACGTCTTCGCAGCGCGTGGCGTTTTCTAGGATTTC
>JAPOYQ010000272.1:5052-8069 GCA_026706505.1 Gemmatimonadota bacterium | reverse complement strand
GATTGCCCAACGCCGGCGGCACGGGGCCAGTGAGCGCATTGGTGTGAAGGGACAGATAGCGGAGGTTGGACAAATCGCCCAACGCCGATGGCAGCGCACCCGTCAGACCATTGGTGTGAAGAGATAGCGTCGTCAGGTTAGACAGATTGCCCAACGCCGGCGGCACGGGGCCAGTGAGCGCATTGGTGTGAAGGGACAGATAGCGGAGGTTGGACAAATCGCCCAACGCCGATGGCAGCGCACCCGTCAGACCATTGGTGTGAAGAGATAGCGTCGTCAGGTTAGACAGATTGCCCAACGCCGGCGGCACGGGGCCAGTGAGCGCATTGGTGTGAAGGGACAGCGTCGTCAGGTAGGACAAGTCGCCCAACTCGGATGGGATTGTCCCACTCAACTTATTGTCGGAAAGATCCAGTTCCCTCACTTCCCAGTTGGAAACCGTGACGCCATACCAATCCGCAAGGGGTTTGTTGCTCAGCCAGTTGGTGTTGTTCTTCCAGTTGGGTCCATCGGTCGCGTCGTACAGGGCCACTAAGGCGGATCTACCACCGGTTCCTATCGGAATTACCTCAGTACGCACGGCATCCGAACAATTATTGTTGGTATCGCTCTCTCCGCTCACCGCATCAACACACGCCCCGTAGTAATAAGTTCCTACTCTCCACGAGGCCTTTAGGGCAATAGACTCTGGACTATCGCTCGAAGCGTTTAGGCGAGCCACGTCATCCGTGCCTATTAGACTATCTTTTACAGATATCGTCGCGTCCGTCGATCGATAGTAGCGCAAGGTCGTCGAGGCCGCCTCCCCGTTTCCCTGGTTGTGCACTATGACTTTTATCCTAAAGGGTTGACCCGTTTTCTGGATGCTGTGGTTTACCCAAGGAGACTGAACCACCAAGTCTGGAGCCGGCGGCGACTGGGATTCAGTGAGCGGGGCTACCGCCTTGCCGATCGGAATTCCAGCTAGCCCATCAACTAGCACCATTCGGCGGGCCAGACTCGCCCCACCCATCGTCAGCCGATAGATATAAACCCCCGCCGCACCTGTGGCATTCCACATCGCGGTATGAGCGCCAGCCGGCCGTTGCCCATCGACCAACGTCGCAATGCGCTGTCCTAGTAGATTGAACACCTCCAACCGCACGTGGGCAGAAACCGACAGTTGGTAGGGAATAATCGTGGAGGGGTTGAAGGGATTGGGATAATTCTGGCCCAAGCTAAAGCCTTGGGGAAGGGAGCTTCCTCTCAGCGCCTCTACGGGCGGCTCCGCGCCGACACCACCCTCTAAAATTAGCCCAATAAGCCCCCCAATTATGGCCTTCATAAGCTCAGCTCATTAGACCATGTTAAACCATTCGGGATGGCGCGGCCCGAGGCCAACGTCGCATTGTGCACTTGCCTAGTCCTAACCCTCCACTCGGCGAAAGTAATCCTCGGCGTCGTCTTGCGGCACATAACCCAGATCCCTCCCCGTGGCTTCCAAGTCAAAGACGCGCCGTCCATTGCCACTGACCACATAGGCCAGCAAGTACTGAGTGTCCACTTCCAGGGCACGACGATGGGCTTCAATGCAGTCGCGGTGGCTGAGGAACATGGCCCGCATATAGTCCTCGGCAGAAGTGCCGCGCATGGTGGTCGGATCGTCCTCAGCAATGATCCAGCCGATGCGCAAACCGACGAATTCGAGGCCGTAGCGCTGACTGTACAACTTGCCCATGTTTTCGCCAAAAAGCTTAGAGACCGCGTACATGGAGTCGGGATTAGGCGGCTCGTCCAAACGCATGCGGATGCGCTTGGACGGATCCAAGGTCTCAGGAGTGGTCAAAATAGTATTGCCGTGCTGAGTGTGATTGGTCGAGGCAAATACTAGACGTCTGACCCCAGATCGGCGGCACTCTTCCAGCACCTGGTACATGCCTTCGAGGTTGTGATCCCGCACGCTCTCCCAAGAGGCACTTGGGCTGGGATCGGCCGCTAGGTGAATTACGGCTTCCAAGCCCTCAAAGGCCCCTTCGACCTCAGCGGCGCGGTCAAAATTGACAATAGTGGCGGGAAAATCGACTGGGCGGCGCGTGAACGCCTTGAATTCGTACTCATCTCCCAAGCCGGCCAGTAGCACGCGGCCGATGGTGCCGTTGGCCCCAGTCAGGCCAATGCGGGTATAGCGCGTCATGTTTTATGCTCCTTTAGACATCGTAGGATAAGATGCTTCGACTCCGCTTCGCTTCGCTCAGCATGACACTGGAAACAGCACACCAGTACTTGTCATGCTGAGCGAAGCGAAGCATCTCATACCACTTCTACTGTCGTGTACTTAGCCCACGACAAAGGTCCGTTGGCTATTCTCGCGCAGCACGAGCTCCCGATCAAAGGTGTGCTCGCCCACGCCGGTCAGCCTAAAGTGCTTAATCTTGATCTGCCCATACAAAACATCCAAAGCAATGCCATAGCCCGACTGGCGCTGGGCAATGCGCACCGTGCCCCAAGCAGCGCCATTTGACCAGAAAAAGGTCCCGGGCTCTGCGGCAAAGGCGATGGACTTTGTAACCCCCGAATAATTAAATCCCGTCAGCGCCAGCACCCCGGCCCAAGCGACCATGGCGCGGGCGTAGTGATGGCCGCACTCGGCTTCGTCAAAGGGACTGCGTTTCGCCCCATCGTAGCGATTGCGAATGTCGCGCATGGTTTGCAGACCGTTTTTGCGCTGCCCCTCGTAGAGCATGCCAATGGCCGCGGTGTATTCAAACCCGGTCATCACTTCCGTGAAATAGGGAAATGGGTTGTCGGGCCGCTCGCGGGGATAGCTCGCCATGAGCAAGGCCGATTCATCGCCCAAGGCGTAAGAGCGCATGCAGTTGAAGTGATCAGTCAGCTTCTTGCGGTGGTTGTACTTGCGGATGCTCTTGAGGGTTTGGCGCACGTGGGCGCGCTTGGTCAGATAGCCCAGGCCGCAGACGTGGGCAAAAAACTGGCCGACGAGCTGATCCACCAGACAACCGCTGCCGAGTTGGTAATCT
>JAPOYQ010000272.1:0-5042 GCA_026706505.1 Gemmatimonadota bacterium | reverse complement strand
GTAATCTGGATCGGAGAGGTTCGCCGGGCCCATACCCAGCCGCAGCGCTGCGGCCACTTTTTGGGGTGGCTCACAGCGAGGCGGGGAGTATTCGCCATTGAACAACTGCTCGTCGATGTAGGCGCGGCCACTCTCGTAGAGCCGACGGCAGGTTTGGGCAAAGTCGGCTTCGCCCAGATGGGTCGCCATTTCCTCGCCAGCGCGCAAAGCTCCCAGATACCATATCCCCATTTGCGGATTAGGCCCATAGTATTCGACATCCATAGTATTGTGCTGACAGCCTTCCATAACGCCGTCGCCATCGCCGTCCCACCCCCCTTCGATCCAGCAAAATTCAAGAGCCTTTTTGACCTTTGGCCAAAGCGATTGTAGGAAGGCATCGTCGCCGCAAAGTTGCCAGTCGCGATAGGCTTTCATAATACAGCCCATCTGACCGTCGGCCGCGGCCTTGCCAAATTCTTGCGCACGACTCAGGGGCAGATGGACGCGAAAGTTCATCATGCCTTGGTCGTCGGTGGCGTGATTGAATTCGGTGTCGCGCATCGTGCGGGCCAGATCGCCAAAGAGGAACGCCGTACTTTGTTCGTAATTCCACACATGCGTGCAAGAACCCATGCAGCAGCCGCTGTTATCATTGTATCCCTCCCAGCCAAACAAACGTCCATCAGGAGTGCGGAAGCACGTTTGCGTCCGCAGGGTGCTGAGATTGAAAAGGGCGGCTTCCTTGACGACCTCTGGCAGATCGCTGGCCGCGAAGGCTGAGACAAAGCGCACGGTCTGTTGTTCGAGCTTTTTGAGCCGCGGCGCGGTTTTGCTGGCTACGTCCCACGCATCGCCATAGTGCGTCGCATAGTAGTTGCCAATGTAGGGATCGTCGCCCGGCGACCACGTGTGCCGATTGGGAAAGTGCCACGTCAGCAAGAAGGTGATCGTCTTGTGCGCCTTGGGCAAAATGTTGGTGCGCACCACGAGTGAGGCACTCGGCATGTCAGCCCCTTCGCTGGGGCGCTTTTCCACCCGGCCATCGGCTGCAAAGTCATCCCAAAAGTCGAGCAGCGACGTGCCCCACCCGGCTTTTTTCCACGCCGTGCGATAGGTAATACCCGTTTTGGCCGTGGTAGTCAGGGCCATAGTGCCATAACTCATGGCGGTGGGATCAACCCCTTTGCTGTCCATGAAAATGCCCTGACAGTGCGTTGCCTTGCGAAAGCGATTGCGATTGGCCTGGGCCAGCTCTTCCACGCCATCGTTGCCAATGAAATTGGGCAGCGAGCCGCACACTGCAGCCGCGACGTGCTTATTGGTCCGATTGGTGAGCGTATAGCGCAGCACCGCAATGGGGATGCCGCTGTCATCGGCGTTGGCGGGAATAAGCGGGTTAAACGCTTCGAGACAAACTGCGACCGGAACTTGTGGATCGGATAGCTGGACCTGTGCAAGTGGATAGGCCGCGGCAAACGTACATTGTGCAAAGCGCGGCAAGCCGTGATTGACCGCTACACTTCCGCTCGCACCTTGGTATTCGGATACATCTACCGGCCCTTCGAGCACCCGGGTGACGGCTGGGCCGCCAGCAGGTTTGGCGTACAGAGCAAAAAATGCCCCCGCTCCCCGGCCCCCATCGCCGCTTGGGACAAATCCCTTGGCCGGGCGGTTCATCAGTTCCCAATCGCGCAAATCCCCGCGTCCGCCCAGTGAAACTGTGCCCGTGCCAATGCCGCCAATGGGCATGGCGATGCGGGTGAGATGATCCTGGTCGTAGTACTTGAGCATCGGCCAATTGGACATTGTGGTTACTCCTCAGTGTGAAGTTTCTACTATTCTGTGCCCATCTGCGGATCTAAGGCGTCGGAGCCTCTGCGTCAATCAGCCCCTCCTGCTTGAGTTCGGCCCAATAGTCAGCGGGAATCGCGCGCTCTAAGCAATCCACATTGGCGGCAACTTCCGCGACGGTTCGCGCTCCGGGAATGACGGTCGCCACCGCCGGATGTCCAAAGGGAAATTGCAGCGCCGCGGCCGACAAGGGCACCTCGTGCCGCGCGCAGACCGTTTCAATACGGAGTACCTTCTCCAGCACATCTTCCGATGCCGGCGCGTAGTTGTAATACGCACCCTCAACCGCTCCGGTAGCCAAAATCCCCGAATTGTACGGCCCGCCAATCACGATCCTCACCCCCTTCTCCGAGCACAGCGGCAACAACTCGCGCAGCGATTCCTGCTCTAACAGCGTATAGCGGCCAGCCAGCAAAAAGGCGTCGAAGTCCCCGGCGCGCGCGAAGTCAGCCAACATCTGCCACTGGTTCATACCCAAGCCGAGCGCCTTGATCACCTTTTGCTGACGCAACTCGTCGAGCGCGGGATAGGTTTCGACCATCACTTGATCGAAGTACCCCCGCTCGCCCGGCGTCCAATCCGGCTCAATGCTCTTCCCCTCGTCCGGGTCGTGGATCAGCACTATATCGAGGCAATCCATTTTGAGCCGCTCCAAACTCCCCTCAATCGAGCGCAACACCGCGTCGCGCGAGAAATCGAAATAACTGGTCATCTCGGGCGCATCGACGAACAGATCGACGTAGTCGTCGCCGGGCTTTCGCTCCACCAGCGTATAGCCCACTTTCGAGGACAGGACGATCTCGTCGCGGTTGTAGCGCGCCAGCCCCGGCCCCAAGCGCGTCTCGCTCAAGCCGTAGCCGTACAGCGGCGCAGTATCGAAGTAGCGCACTCCAGCCGCAAAGGCCGCATCTAGCACGTCCAGTCCCTCCTGCTCGCTTAGCACCGAGTACATATTGCCAAAGGTCGTGCCGCCCATCCCCAAGCGCGTTACCTCCAAGCCGTGCGGCCCAATTTTTTCTTTATCTCCTGCTCGCATTGATTTTCCCTCCTCAAAAAATCGGAATCCGATTGCCGGTCTCCCCGGTGATATAGTCGAAGAGTACCCAGAATCCCGAGACAAAAATGTGCCCCAAAATAAATCCCAAAAACAAAGGCCGTAGCTGCCGGTAAAGCGTCACACCCCCGTATTTGAGCACCAACGCCTTCAAGACCCAGCCGATGAAAATGCTGAACCACGTCCAGATGATCGTCAGGGTCGCGCCAATGGGGAAACCGAGGTAATGCACCGGCCACCAGAGAAAGTGGTGCCGGGCGTACATCAACAGCCCCATGATCGCCGCGCCGATTCCCGCGAACATGAAGCGCGGTCCGATCTCGCCAAAGTCGCCAAGGGGATGCCGCGGATTGGCGATCTTGTAGGCCGAGTCGCCATGGACGATCTCGCCGAAGCGGTTGTAGAACCACCAGTCCAAATTGATGCCCCCGTACTGGTACCCCATCCAAACCACCATCCAGATCGAGCCAGCCAAACCGACCGCAATCGAGAGCATTAGCGCCCAAAACAGCGGCCGTCCTCGCACCTGGCCAATATCGGCCAGCTTGAGGCCATTGATCGCCGAGGCCATCACCATGGTGCGCAAATCGCCCGCCCAGCTAAAAGTCATCCCCAAGCTCACCAGCCCCGACGGACCAATCGCCTCCGTGCCCACCGCGTCGATCACAAATGGCTGCGCCGTCATCTGCGCCCGCGCAAAACCCAACCCACCCTCAGCGACGATCCGCGTCAGCCCGTAAAAGATGCAGAAGGCGACAAAAAGAAAAAACAACGAGACCCACCACGGCACGCCCGATAAGGTCAGCCAGCCGGTAGCGTACGCACTAGCCAAGATCAAGACGATGATTGCCGCCCGATACGAGAGGATCTCCTGCGAATCGTCTAGCTCTCCCTTGTTGTACAGAGCCTTGCGCCAAACCCGCCGCAGATAGCTGCGGCTGTTCCACAGGCCGTAGAGCACCAGCACCAGCATGGCTCCCATCCCCTCGTAGGACACCGACATCGAACCCTCCATAAACAGGTCGCGGCGACCGGGCAGCGAATAGCCGAGGACATTCTCAGTGGTGATCTGCGCTTTGGTCAACAAGTGAAAGAGCCAGATGCTCAACCCCACGTCTAAGCTCAAAAAGTACGCCAGTCCCAGCGCCACAAAGTTCACATTCGTCGTCAGTCCCAGCGCGTTGTTAAACAGCGAGATGCTGTGGCGCAACTGCACTTCCGGGATAAAGGGGAAATAGTGGTTTAAGGCGTTGGTGCTGTACAGCACAAAGGGCAACGCGAAGCCGATCCACAAAAGCGGCCTTTTGAACAGCGGCCCGATAATGGACCCGCTCTTGCCTTCTTCGGTCAGGTCGATAGGTAGCTGCAACAGTGGAAAGGTCAAGCGGTCGTAGTCAACCCACTGGCGGCGGACGATCGACGCGATGGATATCATCATCAGGTAAATCGCCAGAATAAACGACACCCAAGCCGCAAGCGGTACCATCCAGTGTTCCCAAGGTATAGGCTGACCCTTGGGCAGACCTTCGAAGAAATACTTGATCGCGTCCGGGTCCTGCGGCACCATCCACTCGCGGACATAGGGATGCAGCAGTTCCGACCAATTGTTTTCGGGGGTGGCATAGTAGTAGATATTGGGCAACATGGCGATCAAGTTGCCCGTAAAGCCCCACGTCGGGATAGCCGAACCGATGATCATCATCGCGTAGATGATGATCAACTCGGAGCGGTTAAAGCCCCAAGCACGGCGCATCAGCTTGAGCGCGGGATTGATAAAAGCCACCACCAGAAAGAACAGGAATACCGCTCCGGCGGTGATGTAATCGGAGGACATGCCCGCGGTGGCCATCGCCAGCCGGGCATACGCGAAAAACATGTTGATCGCCAGGGACAGCAAGGCCCCAAAAGCGAACGAGCGATAAGTAAAATTACCGGGCATCAGAGCATCTTAGGACATTATTTATTTCGGCGCAAACGCACGCCGATTTGTCGCCGACCAAACCGCATTCTATACTTAGCGCACCCTCATTCACACCAAAGGATACCCTATGGCAGCGCTCAAAGTTGGCATCATTGGCCTCGGCGGCATCGCCCGATCCCACTGCGATGCAATCTCCCATCTCGACCAAGTAGAAGTCGTCGCAGTCGCCGATCT
>JAPOYQ010000593.1:435-8092 GCA_026706505.1 Gemmatimonadota bacterium | reverse complement strand
ATCCAAGTAAATAGCGCCTTCCGTGGGGTCGTAAAACCGCGCCAAGAGCTTGACGGCGGTCGTCTTGCCAGCCCCGTTCTCCCCGACAATGGCTACCGATTCGCGCACTCTGAGAGTAAAAGAGACGTTCTTTACCACATACTTGTCGGAGCCTGGATAGCGGAAGGAGACGTTCCGGAACTCAATGCTCTGAGTTAGACGATCTGGAGCTGGTGCAGGCGATGCAGGGGGCGGTGCCAGCGCCCCTTCAACTGAGCGAGGATCGAGGTCGAGGAACCGAAAGAGAATTCCGGCGAAGATCGTATGCTCGTAGAAAATCCCAAGATTACTAAACAGGTTGGAAAACCCAGATCGTCCCTGCTCGGCAGCTTGGAATGCAAGTGCTACGGTGCCCACGCTGATATGGCCACCCACGGCTCGCACGACGGCGTAAGCCCAGATGGATGCCGTTCCCATCATTGTAATCAATCCTAAAAGAAAACCGAATCGTTCCTGGGCGAACCGGAGGCGAAATGTTTCCTTGCCGAATAACCTCCAGAAATTGTGGAATCGTCTCAGTAACTCCTCGTGCAGTGAGAAGATGCGGATCTCCTTGACTGCCTCGCGAGAGCCGAGTAGCCGCGACATGTATTCTGCCATGCGCCGGTTACTGGCCATTGCTCCGACCAATGAGAAGTGCTTGCCGGCGTAATGACCGCCGACGATCACCTGCGGTGCCGAAGTGACGAGCAGTATTATTGGCGCTGCCCAGTGTACTGAGATCAGTACTGCCAACATGGCTGTAAGTCCGGTCAATGAGGAAACGATTGTCAGAGACAAGGCGGCGAGGTTGTAAGCTCGATAGCTGCTTTCGCTCCTAGCCTTTTCCATTTCATCGAAAAAGGCCGAGTTCTCGAAGAAGGCGATGTCGAGCTGAGCCGCCTTCCTTATGATCAAATACTCGCTGTGGGTTCTGACAAGGTACCCGACTTTTTCTATCAGCCCATTCGCCGCCGCGCTACATATAGAACCCAGGATCCAAACGCCGAAAACACCAGCGACCGGTATCAGCAGCCCGATCCAGTCCACTGCGGCTCCATCCCCATTACCCACGGCGCTGACTATGTTGTCGATGACAATCTTGGTGATCCAGACCTGCGCAGCCGGAACCACAGCACCCAGCATGCTTACTCCAACGGCCAGGATGGCATTCAGCCCGGCCGCATCCCAAACTAAGCGGGCGCACCGAGGGTAATATTCGATTATCTGGGCTATGGGCCGGAGAATCGCGAACACTGAGCCTCCCCTATCCGACGTCGTAGTCTGCCGTCCACTTCTATATACACATACTTACTACACACTCGGTCAAGGCTGGCGTCTTTCATCAAATTAGCAATCTTTTGCCCTCTTCTTTACTTTCGTCCATAATCCCTCAACCAACAGAATATGCCACTCTACTTCTTAACCTTACTCCTAGTCACCACCGCCGTCGCCGACACCTGGAACACCTTCCGCGGCAATCCCCAACTCACCGGCGTCGCCACCTCCAACCTCGCCCCGCCCCTAACGCTACTGTGGGGCTACCCCACCCAAGACGCCATCGAATCCACCGCCGCCATCCACGAAGGCACCGTGTACGTCGGCTCACTCGACGGCCAGTTCTATGCACTCGACTTGCGCACCGGCGCGCTAGTATGGCAATACCAAGCCGACGGCGAAATCAAGTCCTCCCCCACCATCGCCGACAGCACCCTGTACTTCGGCGACGAAGCCGGCACCTTCCACGCCGTCGCCATCCAGAGCGGTCAGCGCCGCTGGACTTTCGCCGCCGACGCCGGCATCATCTCCTCAGCCAACTACACCGACGGCCAACTCTACTTCGGCAGCTACGACCAGCACCTGTACTGCCTCGACGCAACCGCCGGGACCCTGATTTGGAAAATCGCCACAGAGGGATATATTCACAGTACGCCGACGTTGTATGAAAACCGCGTCGCCGTGGCCGGTTGCGACGGATACTTGCGTCTTTTGAATGTCACCGACGGCACGCAGCACCAGCAGCTCGCGCTAGGCGGGTACGTGGCTTCTAGCGCCGCCATCCACGCAGGACGCGCGTACCTAGGCACTTTTGGCAACGAAGTAATCGGCATCGATCTAGACACAGGAGCAATCCGCTGGCGCTACGCCCACGCGGTGCGGAAATTCCCGTTTTACTCGTCGCCAGCCGTCACCGACCAAGCAATCGTCATCGGCGGCCGGGACAAACTCGTACACGCCCTCGACCTGCAAACTGGCCAACCCTTGTGGACCTTTGCCGCGGGAGCGCGGGTGGATTCATCACCGGTCATCGTCGGTGATTATATTTACGTAGGTGCCCGTGCGCTCATCGCCCTCGCGCTCGCATCGGGCGCGGAAGTCTGGCGCTTTGAAACAGGCGCGGCCATCGCGGCTTCGCCGGCCATCGCCGCCGGTCGGCTCATCATCGGTGCCACCGACGGCGTGCTGTATTGTTTTGGGAAAGAAATCAAACCATGAGTTCACTCGGCAGCGACCCAGCAACCACCCGCGCCGACCGCACTGAAACCGAGGTCGGCAGCGTCTTTGTCTCCAACTATCCGGCCTATTCATTTTGGAGCGAGGAGGATGTCCCACAGGCACATCGCGCACTCGCCGACCCGCCTCACCTTGACACCAAGCTCGGCCTCTACCTCCACATCCCCTTCTGCCGCAAGCGCTGCAAGTTCTGCTACTTCCGCGTTTACACGGACAAAAACAGCCAGCAAATCCAGACCTACTTAGACGCCCTCGCCCGCGAGGTGGAACACTACGCCCAACAGCCAGCGATCAAAGACAGGCCACTGCACTTTATCTACTTCGGCGGCGGCACCCCCTCTTACATCAGTTCGCGCCACCTGCGCTCCTTAGTCCAGCGCCTCAAAGACGCCATGCCCTGGGATCACGCCGACGAAATCGCCTTTGAGTGCGAGCCTGGTACCCTGACCCAAGCCAAATTAGAAGCCATCCGCGACATCGGCGTCACCCGCCTCAGCCTGGGAATAGAAAACCTCGACGACGAGATTCTGCATCACAACGGCCGCGCCCACGTCAGCAAGGAAATCTACCAAGCCATGCCCTGGATCCACGCGCTCAACTTCGATCAGGTCAACGTCGATCTGATCGCCGGCATGGTCGGCGAGACCTGGCCGAACTGGCGTCAGACCGTGCAAAAGACCATCGAACTCGACCCCGACAGCGTTACCGTCTATCAGATGGAACTGCCCTACAACACGGTCTACTCCAAGGACCTGCTCGCTGGCGACGGCGAGCCGCTGGCCTTGGCCGACTGGAAGACCAAGCGCGCCTGGCACGCCTATGCCTTCGAGCAACTATCCGCCGCTGGATACGTGCGTTCGAGCGCCTACACCATGAAGAAAACGCCCGATGCCCGCTTCGTGTACCGCGACGCCGTGTGGACCGGCCAAGACATGATCGGCACCGGCGTCGCCTCCTTCTCGCACCTGAGCGGCGTCCACTATCAGAATGCGCCGAATTGGGACGAGTACCTCGGTGCCATTGACCGGGGCGACCTCCCCATCCACCGCGCCTTTGCCACCAACCGCGAAGAACAACTCACCCGCGAGGTAATCCTCCAACTCAAATTAGGCGCACTGGACACCGCGTATTTTCGCACCAAATTCGGAGTCGATATCGTCGCCCACTTCGCCGCTGCACTCAGCGGCCTGCGCGACGAGGG
The DNA here is from genome assembly GCA_026706505.1 of Gemmatimonadota bacterium. The sequence goes on along the minus strand of JAPOYQ010000593.1, from coordinate 4,359 downwards.
CATGCTCCAATTCGACGCGAACTCGATCACCTTGACCGACGAGGGCCTCATGCGCGTCGATCAGCTCCTGCCCGACTTTTACCAAACCCAATACCGCAACGCACGCTATACCTGAGTAGGAGGTAGCATTGAAAACCGCGATCTCACTTCTATTGTTCCTGACCGCCACCGCACAGGCGGCCGACTGGCCCCAGTGGCTGGGCCCCCAGCGCAACGGCATCTCCAGCGAAACCGGCCTCTTCACCGCTGAGCAACCTTTTGCCGAAGCGTGGCGCGTCCCGCTCGGCAATGGCTTCTCCGGCATCTCCATCGCCGACGGCCGGGTCTTCACCATGTTCGCCCAAGGGGACGACGAGTTCGCCATCTGTCTCGACGCCGAAACCGGCGTGGAAATCTGGCGTCACCGCACCGGTCCTTACTACAAGGAAACCCAAGGCGGCGACGGCCCGCGCTCGACGCCCACCGTCGATGGTGAGATCGTCTATGTACTCGGTGCCACCGGCAAGCTCTTTGCGCTCGCAGCCGCGACTGGCACGCCGATCTGGGAAAAGGACTTAGTCTCCGAGTTCAGCAGCCAAGTGCCTAGGTGGGGGTTTAGTACCTCCCCATTAGTCGAAGGCGACCTGCTCCTAGTCGAAGCCGGCGGCCACGACGGCAACTTCGTCGTCGACATGGCCATCGACCGCACAACCCCGGTCACCGCCGTAGCCCTCGACAAGGCCACTGGCGCTACCGTTTGGACCGCTCTTAACGAAAAGATGAGCTATTCATCGCCCATCGCCTTCACCGCGGCCGGCACCCGCCAACTCGCCTATTTCACGGCTTATTCGCTTACCGGCCTAGCGCCGGAAGACGGTCGCGTTTACTGGCGCTACCCTTGGAAAACCCGCTACGACGTCAGCGCGGCGACGCCCGTTTTCATCGCGCCCGACCGAATTTTTATCTCCACCGTCAACAGCAACGGCGGCACGGTCTTGCAAATCAAGGGCAACGGCGACAGCCTCGCCGTCGAGCAGGTCTGGCAAAACAAAAAGATGGAAAACGAGTTCGGCACCTCGGTCCTCTACGAGAACCATCTCTACGGCTTTGGCGGCTCAATCCTCAAGTGCCTCGACGCCGCGACCGGCGAAGAAAAGTGGAAGACCCGAGGCTACGCCAAGGGCACCCTGCTCATCGCCGACGGCCACCTCATCATCTTGGGCGAACAAGGCAATCTCGGCATAGCCGAAGCCACGCCTGAAGGCTTTGTCGAAAAGGCTAGCTACCCTGCTTTCGACAGCCGCTGCTGGACAGTTCCTTCGCTGGCTAATGGCCACCTCTATATGCGCGACGAAAGCGAGATCGTCTGCCTCAACGTGCAAGGAGCGACCCAATGAGTATCGCGCGCAATGCCCTGTTAACTCTCGTCTTGTGCGCCTTGCCAGCCGTGGCCCAAGATTGGTCGCGCTGGCAAGGCGCAGGCTGGCCGCAATGGCTCGGCCCCGATCGCAACGGTATCTCGCCGGAGACCGGCCTATTCGGCGACAAGCCGTCGTTTGAAGAATCTTGGCGCGTCCAAGGCGGAAAGGGCTTTTCCGGCCTGTCCATCGTCGGCAATCGCATCTATACGATGTACATCCACAGCGGCGATGAATACGCGGTCTGCCTCGACGCCAGCAACGGCGAAGTGATATGGCGCACCCGCACCGATAGGATGTTAGAGGAACGACAGGGCGGCGACGGTCCGCGCGCTACGCCTACTGTTGACGACGGGATGGTCTATGTCTTCAGCGCCTACGGCAAACTCCACGCTCTCGATAGCCAGACCGGCACCCAACAATGGAGCCACGACCTAGTCAGCGAATTCGGCATCAAGAAACCTAACTGGGGTTTTTGCGCGTCGCCACTAGTCGAGGGAGACCTCGTCTTGATTGAGGCTGGTGGCAAGCGTGGCCATTCGCTGATGGCCTTTGATAAAACTAGCGGCGAGGTCGTCTGGGCCACTGGCAGCGACAAGACGGGATACTCCTCTCCCATCACCACCACCATCGGCCAAACGCGCCAAGCGGTATTTTTCACTGGCTACGGGCTGATCTCGGTCGCGCCGCGACACGGCCGGGTGCTGTGGAGACACCCCTGGAAGACCAGCCACGACATCAACATCGCTACCCCGGTTTTCATCCCGCCTAACCGCTTCTTTATCTCCTCCGACTACGGCACGGGTGGCTCCGTGGTAGAGATCTCCCCCACAGACCGCGGCTATGCGGTGGCGGAGGTCTGGCGCAACAAAAAGATGAAAAACCACTTCGCTACCTCCATCCACTACCAAGGCCACCTCTACGGTTTCGACAGCTCGATCCTCAAATGCCTCGACGCCAGCAACGGCGAAGAAAAGTGGAAGACCCGAGGCTACGCCAAGGGCACCCTGATCGTCGCCGACGGCCACCTTATCCTATTGGGCGAACAAGGCAATCTCGGCATAGCCGAAGCCACGCCCGAGGGCTTCGTCGAAAAGGCCAGCTACCCCGCCTTCAACAGCCGCTGCTGGACGGCCCCTTCGCTGGCCAATGGCCGCCTCTATATGCGCGACGAAAGCGAGATCGTCTGCCTCAACGTGCAAGGAGCGACCCAATGAGTATCGCACGCAACGCCCTGTTAGTCCTCGTCTTATGCGCCTTTCCAGCCTTGGCCCAGGATTGGTCGCGCTGGCAATCGACAGGCTGGCCGCAATGGCTCGGTCCCGACCGCAACGGCATCTCGCCGGAGACCGGCTTGTTCGGCGACGTGCCATCGTTTGAAGAATCCTGGCGCGTCCAAGGCGGAAAGGGCTTTTCCGGTCTAGCCATCGTCGGCAATCGCATCTATACGATGTACATCCACAGCGGGGATGAATACGCGGTCTGCCTCGACGCCAGTAATGGCGAAGTGCTTTGGCGCACCCGCACCGACCACAATCTCCCGGAACGGCAGGGCGGCGACGGTCCGCGTGCCACCCCCACCGTGGACGACGGGATGGTCTACGTCTCTAGCGCCTATGGCAAACTCTACGCGCTCGACAGCCAGACCGGCTCGCAAAAATGGAGCCACGACCTAGTGCGCGAATTCGGCAGCAAGAAGCCCCGCTGGGGTTTTTGCCCATCGCCCCTAGTCGCAGGAGACCTAGTCCTAATCGAAGCCGGCGGTACGGGCGGTCATTCGCTGATAGCCTTTGACAAAACCAGCGGCGACATCGCCTGGAAAACCGGCAGTGACAGGCTGGGCTACTCCTCTCCTATCACCGCCACCATAGGCAAAACGCACCAAGCGGTGTTTTTTACCGGCAACGGGCTGATCGCGGTCGCGCCACAACACGGCCAGATCCTGTGGAAACACTCCTGGACGACTAGGCACAACGTCAACGCCGCTACCCCGGTTTTCATCCCACCCAATCGCTTCTTTATCTCCTCCGGCTACGGCACGGGTGCCAGTGTGGTGGAGGTCTCCGCTACAGATCGCGGTTATAGTGTGAAGGAGGTCTGGCGCAACAAAGAGATGGAAAATCACTTCGCCACTTCCATCTACTATCAAGGCCACCTCTACGGCTTTGACGGCTCGATCCTCAAATGTCTCGACGCCGAGACTGGCGCGGAAAAGTGGAAGGCCCGAGGCTACGGCAAGGGCACCTTGATCGTCGCCGACGGCCATCTCATCCTGTTGGGCGAACAAGGCAACCTCGGCATAGCCGAAGCCACGCCTAAAGGCTTTGTCGAAAAGGCCAACACCCAAGTCCTCCGCAGCAAATGCTGGACCACCCCCTCACTCGCCGATGGCCGAATTTACCTCCGCAACGATAAGGAAATCGTCCGCATAGACGTGGTGGGGACAGCCCAATGATTATCGCGCGCACCGCCCTGTTCGCCCTCGTCTTAGGTGCTCTACCGGCCCTAGCTCAAGATTGGTCGCACT
>JAPOYQ010000593.1:0-425 GCA_026706505.1 Gemmatimonadota bacterium | reverse complement strand
AGGGACGGGCTGGCCGCAATGGCTCGGTCCCCACCGCAACGGAATCTCGCCGGAGACGGGTCTGTTCGGCAAAGCGCCATCTTTTAAAGAGTCTTGGCGCGTCCATGCCGGGCAGGGCTCTTCCGGCCTGTCCGTAGTCGGCGATCGTCTCTATACAATGTACATCCACAGTGGATACGACTACGCAGTCTGTCTCGACGCCCGCAACGGCGAAGTGATGTGGCGCACCCGCATCACCGGCAACGATCCCTCGGGATGGCCAGGCGGCAGTCCGCGTGCCACCCCCACGGTTGACGGCAAGATGGTCTACGTCCTCAACGCCCATGGCAAACTCCACGCGCTCGACAGCCAGTTCGGCACCCAACGATGGAGCCGCGATATGGTGCGCGAATTCGACAGCGTAAGGCCCGGTCGAAGCTTTGAGG
>JAPOYQ010000117.1:443-8099 GCA_026706505.1 Gemmatimonadota bacterium | reverse complement strand
CTTCGCCCGGCTGGCTCCAGTCGCTCCAATCCCCGCCTACTACTTCCTCGGCGATAATATCCCCCTTGAATATCGAGAGCAGCTTATCGTACTGGTCTTTACTCACTTCGGTGCCGTCTTTTTTGAAATAGCGCAGGTTCTCGGCCAGCTCGTTGCCGGTGCGCGTCTGTACCAGCACACTCGTGCCCGGCGGCACATCCGCGTCCCATTCGAGTGAGACCAAATTGCGGCTGCCGCCCAGCCGTACCAGATCCGAAGTCAGGCTTACCTCCGACATAAACCCTTCCCCGTAGAGCTGCAACTCGGACGGATCGGCCAAAATGGCCGCACCGCTATTGCCCACTCCACGCACAATCTGATTCCACACGAAGCGGAAAAAGCGCGCCCTTAAGGGGCTAAAGTCGTTGCCCATTACACTTTGGGTGCCAATCGTGCTGGCGCTGAGGACTTCCGCACCACTCACTGCGGCCGCGGAAGTCCACTTGAGGCTGCCGTCTGCCTCGCGCTCGCCATTGGAGAAATCCAGTCTATAACCCTCAAAATTGCGCTGGCGCGCTCCCAGGGCCATGCGGAAAGCGTCGATCCAGAACGAGGCTCCCATATCGAAAAACACCTCGCCCTCTGGGGACTTTAATTGCCCGGGAGAGAAGATGAAAATCACCTCGCTGAAGCTGAGCACATTGCCGTCGAACAGGCTCGCCAGCGCCAGCGATTGGGTCGAGGTGACCATGCCCCCGCGCTCGACCGTATTGATCAGGATCTCGTCACCCTCAGCCCACACTTCCAACTCGGCCAGGCGCGGCCTTTCGCGCACGAAATAGCGCACGGAACCTTGCCGCGATGCTTCGAGCCGGTCATAGACCTCCTTTTTGACCGCGGCCTCATTGCCGTTCGGCAGCAGCTTGTGGTAGAGGATTGCCCCCCTGTCTGCCTCTAACAGGGCCTCGTACTCGTCGCGACTGATCTCCCGCCCCTGAGCAAAGTCGCTGCCGGTCACGAGCACCTGCACGAAGCGCAGGCCCATACCTGCAAACTCTTCTGCGTACTCCAGTTCGATCTCAAAGAGCCGCTGGTGCTTGTTGGGCACCAAGGTGCGCGCCACGCGTCTGAATTCCGGCGTCTCGGAACGGCTGTTGCCCTTGGGCTGGCGGCCTTCCGAGACCAGCACATCAAACTGCAAGAAGGGATCGCCCAGTGCTTCATCGACAAACTTGAGCACGATCTTGCGGGCCATGACGAAGCGGCCCAGATCGACGATAAACCACCACTGCGTCGCCAAGTCAACACCTAACTCGAGCGCCTCAGGTTCCCAATAGGTTTCCATATCTCCGTCAAATAGAGCCAGTACACCCGACGCATTGGACCCCGCGCGGATTCCGTCGCTGAGTTCGATATCGGTCGCGTCTTTTTTGATGTAATTGGGAGGATTCAGGCGCAAGAATTCGCGAGCATTCTCCACGGCATTGATATTCTTGCGCAGCCGCCGTGGCCGAACTTCACCGTCAGTCCCAATGTCTAGGGTGCCCGTCCCGAAGGACCAGTTCTGCCAGTGCTGCTGAGTGTTGACTACGACTTGGTCGGCGGTGACGCGATGGCCCTTTCCTTGAGCGCTGGCACAAACCTCGCCCAACAACAAGGCGCAGGCAAAAGTCCAAACAGTCTTCATTGCACTCTTGTCCTCTAATAAGCCAGTGCGATGACGCGCTGGAGGATTTCTCCACCTCGGTCGCTAGTCACCGCTAGGCGCAACAAGTAGCACCCCGGCACTACCCGCTCCCCACTTGCCAACACCCCATCCCACTCCAAGCGAAATCGGCCGCTCTGCGCTGTGCCGCGATACACCGCTCCCAAGCGATGGCCCGACAAATCGTACAGATCCAATGCGACTGGTACCGCTCCCAAGAGATTCAACAGCTCGTATTCGATCTGCAACTCGTCGTTGACTCCGTCGCCATTGGGCGTAAACACGGGCGAGGCTAGTCTGAGAGCGTTGGCCGCTTTGTGTTCCACTTCGACCAAACCTACGTTCAGCGTATTGCTCTCGACCAGTGGATTGGCGTCGCCTGCGGTGAGCCGCTGATGCACCTCAAAGGGCCTTTCGCTGTCCGACACCCGGCCGGTGAACATCGTGCCGAACTTGAACACTTCCACCTGAAAATCCACCTCAACCAGCTCTTCGGTGCGCTGCAAGTCCATGCGCGGGATGCGCAGCGCAAAGCCCTCCGCGTCCGAGCGCAGGACGTCAAAGCCGACCTCCATCTCGCTAATGCGCACCGCGTCAACGCTTTTAACCTGCACGGGCGTCTCAATCTCAATGGTGTCAAATCCCAAATCGTCCTCTTCAAATTGGGGCAATACCGCATAGGTAAAGGAAGTCACTTCTCCCGCTTTAACCTGCGCCGGAGAGATCTCGGCTAGCACCTGGGTGGCCACCGGCGGATCCGAGACGCTGAACTGTACGTAGTCCAGCCGCCCGCCCGCCTCCTTGAGCGATTCAAAGTCGGCGCGCAGTTGCACGTAGCGCCTGGGCCGGTCCGCCTGCATCGCCCCCGTACTGTCCGCAAAATCGTACGCCTGACTCCAAGCTTCCCACTGCTGGGTATCGGGCGTGATCCCGGCCCGTTCGCCCTTGTTGAGCTTGTTATAGGCATTGCGCGTCAACACCCGGCCTTGGGTATCGAAGCGACTTTGCTCATCGCCGCGAAAGGTGAAGCGCCAGTAGATGTTGGGCGTCGGCGTAGCGCCGCTGCGCATAGTCAAGGCAACGCGGGCACCCGGCTCGACCACACCCGACCAGCTCAGATCGCCCAGCGACACCGCTCGGCCTAGATCAATGACATTGCTTTGGTAGCCAGCAAAGGGGGCAAAACCCGCGCCGTAGAGTTCGAGTTCGGCCAGCTCCCAGATGCCCCGCGTATTCTCCGCTGCTCGGAAGAGTACCTTCTGTACAGGTTGCGCTGGCAACTCTAACTCAATGATAGGCTCGGTGTTTTCCCTGATGTCGTAGAGCACGTCAAAGGCGACGACAGACCCCCTGCCGAATCCCCCCACTCCAGCCTGTAGCTCTCGATGGGGATCTTTGAACGGATCGCCGTCACTGATGCCAATGGTAAAGCTCTCCACAAAGCGGTCGTGCAGATGTCTTTCGCGGGGGTAGAACTTGATTCGCTCGAGAAAAAACAGGCCGCCGAGGTCGAAAATCAGACTTTTGTGTTTGGGCCCATGCATCGCGAAGTGCCCATCGCCCAGATAGACCGTATTGGGATCCTCGTCCCAGATAAACCAGTCATCGACATCGGGACCACCCCAGCCAATCCAAGTCAGATAGAAAATATCCCCGAGGAAATCGGGCTGGGGCAACAGCGGCGTCAGGTTGACCGTCGGGTCGAGTTGGCGCGGTGCGATGTGATTGGGGGTTACTTCGATTAGGTCGGTCTGGCCATGCCGATCTTCAGCTACGTCGGCCCACGCCAGTTGCACGAATTCCACCCCCTCAAGCGCCGCCAATTCTGGAGCCGGCAAATCGCTACCCCCGAGCCGGTAGATTGTCAGCGCGTCGAGAGGGCCGACGACCAACAGCGAAAACCCGCACCATACAGCTAAGGAATCTCTGAGGCGTTGGTACATGAATCGGCAACCTTTATCGATAGTGTAAAAACCATCCTGCGCTGAAGAGCATATCTCGGCCCGGTCGCGTTTGATCGCCGTGGCCATCAATGCCCGGCGACAGGCTCACCCCCAGAGTTGCTTCGTCGCCAGTTGTGCACCCGCGGCTATGGCTTGGAATTTGGCCCACACCACGGTCGGATGGACTTCTGGGGTATAGGTAGCCTGGGTCGAAAAGCCGCAATCGGTCCCGGCGATCACGTTCTCTCGCCCCACGATGTTGGCGAAGCGGACGATGCGCTCGCAGATGAGTTCTGGGTGCTCGACGATATTGCTCGCGTGCGCGACCATCCCTGGAATAATCAACTTGCCCTCCGGCAATTTGACGTCCTCCCAGACGTGGTACTCGTGTTCGTGCCGCGGGTTGGCGGCCTCGAACGAATAGGCACCGGCGTTCACCTTGAGCATAATCCCCACGATGTCCTTGAGCTCCGCGTCGTGGATGCGCGGACCTTCGTTGATCCCGTAGCAAGTATGCAGCCGCACCTGCTCGGGAGGAATATCGCGCAAGCTGTGGTTGAGCACCTCGACGGACAGTTCGATCTTCCGCAGGCGGTCGGCGAGGCTCAAGCTCCCGTCGCCGCGGACCACTGTCATCCAGGGATCGTCGATCTGCACGATAAAGCCCGCATCGACGATCGCCTTATACTCCGTGCGCATGGCCTCGCCGACCGCCTGCAGATACTCCTCCTCAGTCGGATAATACTCATTTCCGCCGACCCCACTCGGCGCCACCGCGGGCATAAAGACATCCACCTTGTCCACTCCTGCGACAGCGGCTTTGAGGTTTTCAATGTCCTTGTTCAGGGCATCAATCCCCTTATAACTGACGGGTCCGATGCATGCGACGGGGTTTATTTTGGCGACGGCCCCCCCGTGCATGGCCTTGCCAAAGTAGCGCTCGTAATACTCCGGGAAAGCGGCCACCTCCTGCGAAAATTCAGCGGAGTCAATCGCGCCCGGTCTCGCTTCATAACCGGCCAACCGCTCGCTCACGTACGTCGAGAAACCGAGCTTACTCTGCTCGCCATCGGTGACAATGTCGATGCCGCTCTCGACCTGCTTGCCGACAACCTCGGCCACGGCGGCCGAAATTCGCCGCGCATAGACCTCCTCGGCGTAGGGTGCGCCGTTGACTTTGGCCTTCATTAGGTCCAGCAGGTCCACAGGACGTGCCAAGCTGCCAACGTGGGTAGTCAAGATGCGGTCAGTACTGCGCTCCATGGTTGCGTCTCCTTGCTCCCTGTATACTAAATCTTCAGTCCAGCCCGAGCGCCGCATCGATCTCTTGTTGATAGGCCCGCACTTGGCCCGAGAGGATCTCGTCCATAGTCACGGCCCGGCCGGCGAGAGCCGACTCGTAGGCCCCGTATATCGCCGCCACCGCCGTCATGCCCAGATGTCCATCGACCTCGGGTTTGGTGCCCTTGAGGACCGCCTCGCCAAAGTCGTGCATCTCGATGGCCATGTGCTTGGCATCGATCGGCGGGAAATCCAGCTCGTAGGTCACCACCTTCGCGCCGAAAAGCCGCTCGGTGATTTCGCTCATCTGAAAATTGGGCAACAACGGCAAAATCTCCGCGCCCTCAAACTGTTGGCCCTCGCAGCGCAGGACCACCGGCCGACCATTGCGGTCCCCAGGCGCATACAACGCCCCCAAGCGGCCGTGCACGCTGCGCTCAAAACCGCTGCTGCCGCGACCGCCAGCAGCGTAGGTAAACTGCACCATGGCCCCGGATTTCATCTTGTACATCGCGCAGACCGAATCCTCGCCGGTCGCTTCAATCGAATCGGGGAAGGTCTTGAGCCGCTCGACATAGGACTCGAGCTGGAGACCGGAATCACCGGGCTTATAGCGCACCGGCTCGATAATCCAACCAGTGCCGTAGATCTGGTCGAAGGCACCCATGTAGTACTGCACGATATCGGTAAAATGCACCGCCATATCTAGACCGATCGCTCCTTTGTCCTTGAGATGCCGCCACGGGGTGATGACCATCTTATTGTTGCCGCCTAGACAGTTGTGGATCATCAGGTAGGGGTCGCCCAAAAGCCCGTGGTCGAGGATCGCGCGCGCCAATCTATTGGGTGGGTCGCGCCGCAAATTCTCAGCCGTGGCCAGCACCACGCCACTCTTTTCGGCCGCCGCGATCATCGCCGTGCAGGCGCGAATGGTGATGCCCAGCGGCTTTTCGCACAAGACATGCTTGCCGGCCTCCAGCGCTGGCACTGCCACTTGGTGGTGGACCGCAGGATCAGTGGCCACGTCCACCGCCGCAATGTCGAGGTGCGACACGGCCTCGCCCAGATCGGTGAAGACCAAGGGCGTGCGACCGAAGAGGCGCTCTACTTCCCGCCGGCCCAGATCCGCGTTCTTGGGGTTGAGGTCGCATACGGCCATCAGTTCGATATTGCCGATGCCGCTGTTCTCCAATTCTTTGTAGGCGAGGATATGGCGATGGCCCATACCGCCGCAGCCGATCAAGCAAAGTGGAATCTTTTTCAATGTCTGCTCCTTGTATAACGCTCAGTAACCCACCGAGCGTAGGAATTCCCGATTGGCCCGACACGATTCATCCGCGTCGGTGTCTGCATAGCTGGACAACTCGCCCATTACCCAGCCCTGATAGCCGATCTCCTCAAGCGCCGCGCGAATCGCGGCAAAGTCCAGCCCCACCGTGCCCTGTCCCATCACGCAGAACTTGCCCTGGGTCCAGTCCTTCATGTGCACGTAGCCGATGCGCTCGCGGTATTTGAAGATCTGGGCGACCGCGTCTTCCTGCATAAAGGCCGCCACCGACACGTCCATGCAGATCTGCAGCCGCTCGGCGTATGCGAGGAGCTTGTCCTGCTCCTCTTCGCTTTCGACCGTGCAGCGCGGATGCGCGTGGTAGGTCACCTTCACCCCCAGAGGCTCGGCGTAATCGATGAGGGTTTCCGCCTGCTCAGCCAAGCGTTTAAACTCGTCGTCGTTGGGCTGGCGTAGCGCCACGCGATTGCCGCCGAGGAAGCAGTAATTGGGGCAACCCAACTCAGCCGCGTACTCGATGATGCGCCGCTGCCGAGCGAGCACCTGTTCGGCGTCGGGTGCCAGCGACACACTGCCGAACAGGCACACCGGCGGCAACCCGTGCTGATCGAGCAAGCCGCGCAGCCTTCGGGGCGTGCCCAGCCAGTCCATCGAAACGCTGATGAACTCCACCCCCTCCCAGCCGGCGTCGGCGATGGTGCCAAACACCTTGTCCAAATCCGGCGTGGGGCCCCAAGTGATCGTGGAATACCCTAGACGGAACGACCGCCCTGCGCTCATGTTGACCTCCGTTCGCTTCTTGGTTCAGCCTTCTCAGGTCAGACACGCGGATACGTGCAAATGGGAAACCTGCCAGCACTGATCCTGCTTGAGCCAGACGATGGTTTCGCGCCAGGTACCTTCCTCGACGCTGTCGCCGATGGTCCAAGTGCCGACCAGATACCCTGTACTGACCGCGACATCGCCGTGCACAGTGGCTTGGAGATCCCGCCATTCCACCTGCGCCTGGACACGGCCTGCGGCCATGCCGGCCCGCAGCGCTTTGGCGTCGAAAGCCGCCAGACGACTGCCGTCGGGTCCAAAGGTAGTGCGTTGGGGGTGGATATACGGCAGAAAGGCGTCTATATCGCCAGCGCAATACGCGGCAGTGGCGACTTTCGCTGCTGCGATTACCGCTGCTGCTTCGTCATGGGCCATATCAATCTCCTCGTTTGCGCTCCTGTCGTCGCCGCATGCCCTCCTGCAGGAACAGTTCGCGGTTGGGAAAGCCATTGACCAACGTGAATCCCCCGTCCACCGCGATCAACTGACCGGTCATATAGGGGATCTGGGTGAAGGCGAAGGCAGCGAAGGCGATATCTTCGGGCTGGCCGATGCGCGGCAGCGCCTGCGAGCCCCCCTCGGCCATCAGACCGTAGGTTTCGGCCACCGTATACTGCTGGTCGGTCTCTGGATCGACG
>JAPOYQ010000117.1:0-433 GCA_026706505.1 Gemmatimonadota bacterium | reverse complement strand
AGGACGCGACGTCAGCGGCGTCTCCACCACCCCTGGACGCAGGGCGTTGACGGTAATATTGTGCTGTCCCGCATCAAAGGCGGCCCCTAGGACCACGTGGTTGAGCCCGGCCTTGCTCACCCCGTAGGGGATGCGCGTGCTGTCGGGCGCCACATCCGATACCGTAGCGATAAACAGAAAGCTGCGGTGCGGGACTTCTTGCCCAGCGCGCCGCTCGTTTTCGGCCTGCTCGATCATGCGTTTGAGCGCGCGCTGACACAGGCGGTAGGCCCCTTTGAGATTGACGCTGAGGACCCGGTCCAACTCCCGTTCAAGATGATCGACCGGCGTCTCGGTGAAGCGGTAGCGCGCAATCTGCCCGTCTGCGCCGCGCACGTAGTTGGTCACGCCGCTGTTGCTGACCACGGTATCGAGACGGCCGAAATGCGCGTAG
>JAPOYQ010000782.1:3858-8134 GCA_026706505.1 Gemmatimonadota bacterium | reverse complement strand
CGGCATCTGGTGCCTGTTTGCGCGGGTGCTGACTAGTGACGTCGGCAGCACTGCGGTGGACTGGGATGGTCGCGATTTAGGAGACGACGAAGCGTGGACTGGAGCGCTTTTTGCGCCGGGGGTTCGCGCGTTGGGCGATGTGCGGACGGCGCTGGCGTTGTGCGCACCGGGGCGGCTGTTGGTGCATGGGGCAGGGGATCATTTCCCGGAGCGCGTCGCTAGGCGATGCTATCGCGCGGCGGGCAAGGGAACGCAGCTCGTGGTTGAGGCCGAGGGGATGAGCGAGGATGCGATTGTCGAGTGGATCAACTAACACAGATAGCTAACCTCCAACAAAGGAAGACAACATGGCAGAAAAGTACCGAGTGGGCATTATCGGCTGTGGCAGCATCGCCAATTACCACATGAACGGCTGGAACGGAGTGGACCAAGTCGAGGTAGTGGCATTGGCCGATCCGGTGGCTGAGGTGCGGGAGGAATTCGGCGAGCGGCATGGGATCGCCCAACGCTATGAGGATTGCCGCCAGATGCTCGACGAGGAGGTGCTCGACATCGTCTCGGTGTGCACTTGGCACAAGTTGCACGCGCCGATGACTATTGCCGCCTGTGCTCGCAAGCCCAAAGCCGTGCTGTGCGAAAAGCCTATGGCCACTAGTTTGGGCGATTGCGACGACATGCTGATCGCCGCCCGGCGCAACCACGTCAAGCTGGCCATTGCCCATCAGCGCCGCTTCAATCCGGCGTGGACTTTGGCCAAGGAACTGGTGGCAGAGGGGGCCATCGGCGAGGTGCGGCAGGTCAATGCGCGCGGCGGACAGGGTTTGCTCAACGACTGCTCGCATCTGTTGGACATGATGCGCTATGTGATGGGCGATCCGCAGGCCGTGTGGGTGATGGGCAATATCGAGCGCAAGACCGAGCGCTTTGAGCGCGACATCCCCATTGAGGATCGCAGTCTGTGCATCGTGCAATTCGACAACGGGGCCATCGGCCAGCTTTTGCAGGAGTTGGCCGGTCCGAATTACCAAGGCGGGGTTTTCTACGGGTCGGAGGGCATCATTGAACTCGACGAGAGCAAGGTGCGGCTGCTCAACAGCCAGACCGGCACTTGGGAGGAGCGTCCGGGTGAGGGCGAAGACCCCAGCGTTGCGCAGCAGCGCGAGATCGTGGAGTGGATCGAAGGCAAGGTTGAGCATCGCGGCCAAGCGGAAAACGGCCGGGCGGCGGTAGAGATCATCATGGCCACGTACGAGTCGGCGCGGCTACACGAGGTGACCGCGCTGCCTTTGCGGACGATGGCTTCGCCGCTGGAGGTGATGATTGAGGCGGGGGACTTGCCGGTAGAGCGCCCGGGCCGCTACGACATCCGCGCCTTCCTGCTGCGCGGCGAGGACATGCAGCCGGAGGGCTAGATACTACCGGACAGGCTACCGGACAAGCCTCAAAGTCCCCGTCAGCGATACTAGACGATGGATAAAGGGCGAAAAATCCCTAGGGCCAGACGGAAATCGCCGACATGCAGCATAATGCTAGTCGGTATTAGGCACTTGTTCTACCGACCCGTGCCAGAAGGCGATTCGCTCGCGTTTCCACGTATAGGTAATGGCCATGCCGACTTGGGTAGGGATGATCGCTGGATAGGAGTACTCGCCGTCCGCGGTTTCTAAGTCTAAGCGGCGCGGCCACGTCTGTCCATTGTCCGTTGAGAGCAGGATCGAGAGCGGGGTGCGCATGCGCTCCACCGGGTTGCAGACGAGGGCAAGGGTGCCATCGTGGAGGCGGGCTAGGTCGAGGCCGCTGTTGTTGTTGGGCAGGTCCGTCGGATAGAGCGCCGACCAAGTCCGCCCTCCGTCCGTTGAGTCGCTGCGACCGATCCGCCCGCAGGTGCTGCGGGCCAGCATATGCACCTGCCCCGGGGCCGATTCCCAAAGCGTCGGCTGGATCGCACCGCGGCCGGTAAAGAGCGAATTGTCTCGTGCTATGAGATCGCTGGCCTGCCAAGTCGCGCCTCGGTCCGCGCTGCGATCGACAAAGACCTCCCACCCTTCCTTTTCCAGCGAGGCTCCGGCCAGCCACGTGCCGTCGGCGAGCACGAGGAGCTTGTTTTTGACCGGCCCGCGCCCGCCCAGGTCGCCCGGCACTAGGGCCCGCGGCTCAGTCCAAGTTTGGCCCTCGTCGGTCGATTCTATCACCCAAGTTTCCCAATCGGCTATCTGCTCGCCCACCTTGAAGAACAGATAGACGCAGCCGTCGTCGCTGGCGTGGAGCACTGGATTCCAGTGGGCGCAGTCGCGCACCTTGGCCAAGCAGCGCGGGGTCGACCAACGCCCGCGTCGGCGCTCGGCTCCCCAGACCCCGACATCTGCACGGCCCTCACGGGTGCCGCCAAACCACGCGGCGAGAAACGCGCCGTTTTTGAGCTGCACCAAGGTTGAGGCGTGGCACTGGACGAAGGGCCGGTCGTCGGCAAAGAGGTACTCGCGGATGTGGATTAAATGACGCAGGTAGTCGCCGTAGTCGGATAGATCGAGCGACTGGCCGCCGGCCTCAATGGCTTGCTGGATTGCGGCGAGGGGCGCGTCCTGCAAGTCGCGCCCCTCGCGTTGGCAGATCTGCGCTGCCGTACCGGCTGCAAAGCCCATCTGGGCGCAGGTCGCTTGGATGCGGAAGGAACTCATGGCCATTTGGTCGCCCGAGGCCGAGCGCCCAGCTACTAGCAGATTAGCGGCCCCTTTGGGGACTAGACTGCACAGTGGGATGTGGTACGGCTCGACCATGGTGGTAATGCCCGTGCCGGCGCGCTCGACGCGGTCGGGCCAGTGGTAGTCGAGATGGTAGGTGCCCACTGCCACGGCGTCGGGGAACGTGCAGGCATGAGTGACGTCCTCCTCGGTCAGGAGATATTCGCCGACAATGCGCCGTCCCTCGCGGGCACCGATGTGCCGGGAGACCGAAGCGAGGACGTGGGTGTCGAGCCGGGTGCCGGCGTAGCCCTTGGTCTGCAAGTAGTAAATCAGGCCCATCATCTGCCGCCGCGCATGTAGTTCGGCGCGGGACAGGCTCTGGCCATCGGCCGCGTCAAACCCCACGACCTTCATCTTGACTTCGACCTTGCCGGAGGGGAACACGTGTAAGGTGGTCATGGGCAGGGCCTCGTCGTCGTCCCAAGTCGGGCAGCCCGGTGGCAAGAAGGAGGTGACGGGTCGGCCGGTGTCCCACAGCACAAAGTACAGGCTCATGGGCAGTTGTTTGTTGGCCCCCTCGTGGATGGTTGCAAACCCGGCCGCGTGGGCTAGGGCGCAGTCGCCAGTGGCATCGACGACCATGCCGGGCTGGAACTCGATGCGGTCAGAGGCGCAGGCAACCTCGACTGAGGCGATGTGCCCGTCGGCGCGTTGCGCCGCTAAGGCGCGGGCGTGGAAGAGGATTTCGACGCCGGCTGCGGCGACCATTTCCTGCAAAAAGAAGGCGCACAATTCCAAGTCGTACGCGCGGCGGTCGGCGAGCGGGTCGTACTCGGCGATGAGGTCGTGCTGAGCCAAGGTCTCGACGAGGCGGGCAAAAGGGGCGTTGACGCGCTGGCTGTCGCCGCAAAAGCCAGCGACGCCTCCGGCCGTGCCTTGGCCTCCCAAGACATTGGCTGGCTCGACGATGGCAACGGTGGTAGCGGGCGTTTTGGCGGCGAGCGCGGCAAAGGTGCCGGCCATGCCGCCGCCGAGGACTAGGGTGTCTATGGGGCGAGTGATGGGCATAGGGGCATCCGTTTGTTGGAGGGATGGGAGTAATATACGCATTCAGGAGGGCAGAGAGCAGACGGCGGCGGGGTTTTGACACTGTTCAACGTCCCGTCGTCCGTTTTAAGACGCTTATAGAAACCGCGCAAAAAGGAAAGGAGCAACGAGTGAACAAACGCGCCTGCAGCACCTTGATCGTCTGGTTGATATTGATAGCAGTAGCCTCGGCCCAAGCGGTCGATTGGCCTTACTACACCTCGGATCTAGGCGGCACCAAGTATTCGCCCGCCGCCCAGATTGGCCCGGATAACTTCGACCAATTGCGCGTCGTGTGGCGCTTTCGCCCGCCTGACCAGCAGATATACGAGACGGCCGATCTCGACCTAGACTTTGACGAGCACCGCGGTACGCCGATCGCCGTCAATGGGGTGCTGTACTACGCCTCGCCGTTCAATATCCTCGTCGCCCTCGACGGGGCTAGCGGCGAGGAGCTGTGGACGTTTGATCCAGAAGCCTGGCGCATTGAGCCTCGGTTCTTGGGG
>JAPOYQ010000782.1:0-3846 GCA_026706505.1 Gemmatimonadota bacterium | reverse complement strand
CTGGACCGACGGCGCAATCGAGCGGATTTTTCTCGCCACTTCAACTGCCTATTTGTACTCCATCGATGCTAAAACCGGCCTTCTAGACCCGGCGTTTGGCCAAGATGGCCGGGTTGACTTGGGCGCGTCCCTGCGCCGCCCATTGACCGACGGCGACCGCTGGAACTACGGCGTGACCGCCCCGCCCGTGATCTGCCGTGGCGTGGTCGCGGTCGGTTCGGCCATTGGCGACTGGCGCGGCCGGCCTCCGGCTGAGTACACGCCCCCCGGTGATGTGCAGGCTTTCGATGCGAGGACCGGGGACAAGGTCTGGGAGTTTCGCACGATTCCACAGGCGGGTGAATACGGCAACGAGACTTGGGGAAGCGATGCGTGGAAGACCTACGGTGCCGCTAATGTCTGGGCCTCAATGACCGCCGATGAAGAGCTAGGCTTTCTCTACTTGCCGGTGAGTACGGCCAGCCACGACTACTACGGCGGCGAGCGCCCGGGCGACAATCTGTTCAGCGAGTCGATTGTCTGCCTGAATGCCGAGACCGGCGAGCGGGTCTGGCACTATCAGCTAGTCCACCACGGCCTGTGGGACTACGATCCACCAGCCCCTCCGGTGTTGCTGGATGTGGAAGTGGATGGTCGCCTGCGCCAGATCGTCGCCGTGCTGACCAAGCAGGCCTTCTGCTTTGTGTTTGACCGCAAAAGCGGCGAGCCGATCTGGCCGATTGTCGAACAGGAGGTGCCCCAGTCACAGGTGCCGGGCGAAAAGACCTCGCCGACTCAGCCCTTTCCGACCAAACCAGCGCCGTTTGAACGCCAAGGCATTGGCGAAGACGACCTGATTGACTTTACGCCCGAACTGCGCGAGGAAGCCAAGGCGATCCTCGCCCGCTATGACTACGGCCCGCTCTACGCGCCGCCGACCGAGAAGGGGGTTTTGGTGGTGCCTGGGCAATGGGGCGGTGCCGACTGGGCTGGCGGCGCAGCAGACCCGCGCACGGGTGTGCTCTACGTGCCGTCGCACATGGCCATCACCACGGTGCAGTTGCATCGGGTAGATGACCCGGAGGCGCACTCGGCGTTTTCTGCTAGCAACAACCAGCACGTCCTCGGTCCTCGGGGTCTGCCGCTGGTCAAGCCTCCTTATGGCAGCATCACCGCCATTGACCTCAACACCGGCGACCACCTGTGGCGGACGACGGTGAGCAAGGGGCCGGTTGATCACCCGGCGCTCAAGGGCCTCGACCTGCCGGATATGGGCTGGGACAACCGCACCTTCGTGCTGACCACCCCCCGGTTGCTGCTAGCCGCCTCGCAAGATCCGCACGACCTGAGCGACGCCGGCGAGGACTACTTCGTCGATCGCGACGCCTACTTACGCGCCTACGATCTGACATCGGGCCGGGAAGTCGGCCGCGTCGAGTTGCCCAGCAATGCCTACGGTGCGCCGATGAGTTATGTAGCGGATGGACGCCAGTACGTGATCGTCCCGGTAGGCAATGATTTTGGCGACCCCGATCGCCCGCCCGAGTTGGTGGCACTGGCCATTCCGCGCGAGGGCGAATCCTTGCCGCCGCAAGGCCGCGACCGCGGCGACGCCGGGCACCCAGCCTTTTACCGGGCCGTCCAAGCCATCGACGCTGGCGACGTGGAGACGCTCAGGGTCCTACTTGCCGAACATCCCGAACTAACGGCGGCTCAGGGCTATTTCGACGAGTACTACGAATACTCCTACTTCCGCGGGGCCACCCTCTTGCACCACGTGGCCGGCGAACCGCAGCGAGTACCGTTGCCCGCAAACGCCGTTGAGCTGGCCGCGGTCTTGCTCGCCGCTGGGGCCGATCCCAACGCCGCTACGTACGATTTAGTTACGGTGCTGGAACTGGTGGCCCAAAGTGACCAGCTCGACTGGGCCGACACCAAGGGCGAGTTGGTCAGCCTCTTGGTTGATCGAGGGGCTGATTTGGACCGCAACCGCGGCCGAATAGTGTGGAAGGCCCTAATCGCCGAAAATCCCGAATTAGCGCGTCTGTTGATTGAGGCCGGTGCTACGGTCGATTTGCGCTTTGCCGCCGGAGCTAATCGCGTCGATCTGATGGCCGAGTTCTTCGACGCGGAGGGCAAGCTGCAACAGGGGATTGGCCATTTGTATCATCCCGACCCGGATACCGTGCTCACCGACGAGCAAATCCTCGTCGAGGCGCTCAACTTTGCCGCGTACAGCGGCGCGTTGGAAGCGGCGGCCTTCTTACTGGATCGCGGGGCCGACATCAACGGCTTTGCCGGCGCGTTCCGGTCCTACGACCGCGGCAGTACGCCCCTGCACAAAACCGTCGTCGCCGACCAGCTCGAAATGGCCCGCTTTCTCCTGTCGCGGGGAGCTGATTCCCTCGTGGGCGATGTGCGCTTTGACAACACGCCGTACGGATGGACCAACTACAACCAAACCTCTGCGGCCCTCGACGACTTGCTCCGGGAGTATTATCAAGCGGCTGTGGAGAAGGCGGCGGACTAGGAGGCCGAAGACGCCTTAGGACCAGACGAAAATCTCCGGTTTGTCCGCCGACATAGCGAAGAAGAAGGCCAGCACGACGCGGCGGCGCTGGCGCGTTAGGCGCTCTACTTCGTGGATGTTTTCGGTGCAGAAGAAGTAGAGATCGCCCGGCGTCAACCGGACTTGGACGCGGGGGATGTGGTGTTCGGCCGCGTACTCGGCGAAGCGATCTTCGCGTAGGACTTCCTCGATGTGGGGCTGGGTGCCCCAGCAGCGGTAGATAAAGGGTTCGTCGGCGCTTGCTCCATCGCCGGTCTGCAAGCACAGCACCCCGGCGAATTGGCGCTGGAAGTCGGCGACTGCGTATTCGTAGCCAGGGCGAGAGCGCTTGGCCACGGAGTCGTAGTGGGGCCTGTGACCTTCGGCGGCGTGATACATGCGGAAGATGGCTGGCCCGTAGAGCCGCCCGTCCGGTTCGCGCGCGGTTTGAACTATTTTGCCTTCGGCGAGGTCGGATAGGGCCGCGTACATCGTGCGCACCGGGTCCGTAAACCCCTCGAAGAGCGTGGCGAACAACTCGTGAGTGCGAGCGGCGTGGGAGAAGAAGGCGTCTGGGTCGGCTCCGACCCGTCCGAGACTGGTGCCCAAGTCGAGATAGGGGCCGCCGCTGAGCTGGGAAGCCTGGCCCACGGTGGCCGGATCGAAATAGCCCCGCTCCTCAAAGCGGCGCATCAAGCCGAGGCAGTGGTCGGGAGGGTAAGCTCCCCGCAGGACTACGGCGGGGACGTCTCCGTCGGCCAAGGCGGTGAGAGGTTGAGGCAGGCTGTGCAGCAGGGCGGCTGTACTGTGAGCCTCGGCGGGCGTCCAGGCGTTGGGTTGGGTCATGAGATTTCCTTCACAGATAGTTGTAAAATTTTCATGTCAACTCATTGTAGCCGTG
Organism: Gemmatimonadota bacterium; assembly: GCA_026706505.1. The sequence goes on along the minus strand of JAPOYQ010000782.1, from coordinate 418 downwards.
TTAGTTATAGAACGACCTCTCGGCCTGTACGCGCCGATTCGTAACAGGCATCGACGACCTTTTGCAGGTTGAGCAGCTGGCGGGCGTCCTGCATGTCCCAAGGCTCGCCAGCGCGGAGTTGGGTGATGATGGTGGCGTCTTGGGTGTGGACGCTTTGGAACCAGTCGTCGTTGCTGTCGAGTTGGGGCGTCTGATCGACAATCTCGCCTTCGACATCGACCTTGACCGCAAAGGGCTCGCCGGTCACCGTGGCACGGGTGGTGGTCAGTTCAAAGCTGTGGAAGTCGGTCTTCTCGCTGCACCAGTTGCCCTCCAAGGAGTAAAATGCGCCGTTGTCAAAGCGCACTAAGCCGCTGATGAGGTCTTCGGCGTCGTAGCGCGCGTGACGCTCGGATGCGCCCTGCACCGCGGCGGCGTC
>JAPOYQ010000014.1 GCA_026706505.1 Gemmatimonadota bacterium | reverse complement strand
AAAAAGTGGTGCGCGGCCTCCTTGACCACGCCGCGCGCGCCTCGCTCCGCGCTAGCCAATAAACGCAAAAAAGCTCCGGGAGCGTTCGTCCCGGAGCTTTTTTAGTTGGGTTGTGCTGTATGTGCTAAAAAGGTCGTTCCGCAATCAGCCGTTTAGCGGCCTTGCGCACGACTTCGGGTTCGAGGCCGGCTAGCTCGCACCAAGGATCGATCCTAGAGCTTTCGACAAAGGCCATCTCCGGGGTACCATCGGGCGTTTCCACGACCTCATCCATCTTGGATATTTCGCGTAAAGTACTGAGAATCATAGCGTTAGCAAGGCGTCGATAAGCCATTGCAATACGTTCCACCTGGGCGATATCCTGATCTGTTCTCATAGCACTTCCTGCGGGGTTAAAGGGTATCTGAGATGCGGTAAATAATGGGTTTAGGGTACTTCACTTCGTCTAAAGGCGTTCCTTCCTTTCTATAAACAAAAGAGTAGTGTTTACCGTCTAGCTATCTATATGGTAAGAAATTTTTGCACAAAATTTTCAAAAAAATATCTTGTGCTAAAAAAAAATAACCGTCGCACCTAGTGGCGCAGTGGCTATACTCTTCGTAACTCTTTTTTTTCTATATAGTTAGAGATTCCTCCCGCCGCACGGCGCGTCCCTCGGCAGCAGCCCGGTAGAGTCGGTAAATCCACTCGATAGTCTCCAAAGCCTCCCGTCCAAGCGAATAAGGGGTGCCCGCACCGGCTAGGCCGCGCAAAAAATCGGCCCACTCCAGCTCCCACGAGCGATCCTCGCCCGGGTAGTCAAAGCACTCGCTGTCCGGCGCGCCGCCTTGGGGATTGCGTCGCCCCACGACGGCGCGTTCGGGCCCGTAGGTTCCCCCCAAGCCCTCGGCGGAAACATAGCCGTCGCGTCCGAAAACCTCGAAGCTGAAGAGGTTTTTCCACTGTGTCCAACTCGCGTGCAGCGAGGCGATCTGCCCGGTGGCCGTGCGAAAGAGTCCGTAGGCGTTGTCCTCCACGGGTGAATCCCAGAAGTGGGTCTCGGCATAGCCTTTGACTTCGGCAAAGTCCCCCAAGAGCCACTTGGCCAAGTCGATTAGATGCGCTCCTTGATCCAAAAGCTCGCCCCCGCCCGCCTTCGCGGGGTTTGTCCGCCACTCGTGGTCGTAACCGGGCCGCCCGCCATGGCCATAGCGCGCCCGGATGCTCAGCAGCGGGCCGATCTCGCCCGCCGTGCAAACCTCGTGCAGTTTTTGGATGGCGGGATGATAGCGGTGGTTGTAGCCGACCTTGAGCACGCGCCCGCTTTGCTCGGCCGCGGCGACGGCCTGCCGGGCTTCCTGGGGGTTGCGCCCCAGCGGTTTTTCGCACAAGACGTGTTTGCCGGCCAAGAGGGAGGCGGTGCTGATGGGGGCCAATGCGTCGTGCGTCGTCGCGACCACCGCGATGTCGAGATCGGCCGCGATTAGCTCCTCCCGCGAAGCCGCCACTGCGGCCCCGCATTCGGCGGCCAATTCGGCCGCGGCGGCCGCGTGCTCGTCGTAGATCAGGGTTACTGCGGCCGCGGGATGGGCGTGGGCCGTGGCCGCCCGCCGCCGCCCCATGCGACCCGCTCCGACGATCCCCACTTTGTACACTCAGTCCTCCTGCTGTTGGACGCGCCGCACTGCAAAGGCCTCCGTGGCCATAATCGCCTCGACATCAAAGGTTTCCCACGGATCCCAAACCGCTGACAGCAGCCGCCCCGTCAGCCCGTCTGAGCGCGCCGAGGCCAGATAGACTGCCAGCGCGGCTGCTCGCTCGCCCGTAGCGTCGCCCTCGCGCAGTAGGCGCTGATCCTGCTCCCGTTCCTGGGGACTCACGGCCGCGCCGGCTGCTAGCCGCTGGTCGAGCATCCGCGTGTTGACCGCTCCGGGGGCAATGGCGTTGACGTCAATGCCGTGCTCAGCCACTTCTCCAGCCAAGTTCTCGCTAAAGCGCACGACTGCGGCCTTGGAGGCGCTATACGCGCTAAAGAAGGGTCGCGGCCCCACTGCACCGCCGCCCGAGAGGTTGATGATCTTTCCGTAGTGCTGGGCGATCATGGCCGGCAAGACCTTGCGGGTGCAGTAGAAACAGCCGCCGAGGTTGATCTGTACCACCTGTATCCAAGCGTCTGGATCGACCTCTTCCACCCGCCCTATAGGCCCCTGAATTCCCGCGTTGTTGACCAGCACATCGATTCCACCCCAAGCTGCGAGCACGCGCTCAATGGCCGCATCTACTTCCTCGCGCCGCCCCACATCCGCCTGTAGTTTTAACTCCGCTTGGCCGTGGTCTGCCAAAAGTGCGGCTGTTTCGTCTAGCTCTGGTCCGGTGCGGGCCAAAATCGCCACGTGTGCCCCTTCTCGCGCCAAGGCCAAGGCAATAGCCCGGCCAATGCCGCGCCCGCCGCCGGTCACTAAGCAACGCCTGCCTATCAGCTCCATATCTCGCTCCTTTGTGGCCCGAGCAAATATGTGGTGTGGGTTTGGTCTTGCCAAAAGCCAAGCGGCGTTGACCTAGCATATCATTTATCCTAAATTGGTGTGCATACATATTTTAGAGAGCCTATTCGATGTCCCTCCCGAGTACCGCATCCGATCTCAAAGCGCTCTGCCTCCACATCAATGCCCATTGTCCCGCCGGTGGCCTTTTTGAAGGCGACCGCACCCATTTACACCCGGACAGTAATCTGCCGTGGCGCATTGCCCCGGAGCCGTTCTGGCTCTCGCTGGCGCAACACCGCTACCTAGACCAACTCGGCGGCGTCCTACATCAGTTTTACAAGGCCTCCAACCAGCTCTACCACCAGAGCGTCAAAGGCGTCGAGCCGCCTTGGATTCACGAGTACTTGGACTTGGGCAAACCCAGTGCCGTGCGCGAAATGGGCCTCTGGAATCGCATCAAGTCCCAGTTGCCCTTGGTCATCCGTCCGGATCTCCTGCTCACCGAGGACGGCTTCAAGTTAGTCGAGCTAGACGCCATTCCCGGCGGCATGGGCTTCACCGCCCAAGTCTCGGAGGTCTATGCGGATCTCGGCTACGACATCATCGGCGGTGCCCGCGGCCTGATTGACCCGTTCTACGAAGCCATTGCTGCTGTCGCCAAGGTAGCCGAGCCGCATTTCGCCCTCTTCGTCTCGGACGAGTCCGAGGCCTATCGCCGCGAAATGGAATGGCTGGTCGAGCGCTTGCAGGCGGCTGGCAAGCCGGCCCGCAGTGCCCACCCGCGCGAGGCTCGCTTTGACGAAAATGGCCTCTTCCTCCAAGGCGCTGACGAGCCGGCCCCTTGGCGCATTGACGCGGCCTATCGCTTCTTCGAACTGTTCGACCTCAAAAACATTCCCAAGGCCGAGCTGTTTGCCTATTTCACCAAGAAAAATGCCCTGTGTTTGACCCCGCCGCCGAAGGCATATCTCGAAGAAAAGCTCTGGTTGGCGTTCTACCACCATCCCGCGCTCAAATCCTATTGGCGCCGCGCTTTGGGTAAGGAGCCTTTTGCCGCCTTGGACAGCTTGATCCCGCGCTCGTGGATTGTCGATGCGCGGCCGCTGCCGCCCCACGCCATCATTCCCGGCCTCGACATTGGCGGCCAGCCCGTCAGCGACTGGCAGCAGTTGAAGCAGCTAACCAAGAAGCAGCGCGAGCTGGTACTCAAGCCCTCGGGTTTTTCCAACATAGCGTATGAGAGCAAGGGCGTGTCCATCGGCCACGACCTGGCCGAAGCTGAATGGGCCGAGCGCGTGCAAGAGGCCCTCGATCGTTTTGATCATCAGCCCTATGTCTTGCAGGAATTCCACAAGGCCGCCCGCCGCACCGTGCGCTACTACGACTTTGAGCGCGACGAGGTCGTGCCCATGCGGGGCCGGGTGATGCTGCGTCCTTATTACTACGTCATCGGCGATGCGCCGCGCCTGTGCGGCATCCAAGCGCTGGTGTTCCCGGCCGACAAGAAGATCCTGCACGGCATGGTTGACGCCGCGATCATGCCCTGCGCTGCGTCCGCGGAAAAATCCTCCTTCTGACCGCCATGGTTTCCCTAGACGAAAAACTAGCGCATCTCGAAGAAATTCTGCGTCCCATGGGTCAGGTGCTGGTCGGCTATTCGGGCGGAGTCGATAGTGCCACGCTGGCGGTGGCGGCCCAGCGAGTCTTGGGCGAGGGGGCCATCTGCGTCACCGCGGACTCTGAGAGCTATGCCACCGGCGAGTTGGAGAGGGCTGCCGAGATCACCCGCGAGTTTGGCATCCGCCACGAGGTGGTCACAACTCGCGAGTTGAACAACCCCGAGTACGCAAAAAACGCGCCAAACCGCAACAACTATTGCAAGCAAGAGCTTTTCACCCACATGGAGCAGCTAGCGAGTACGCTCAACGTCCATTACATCCTCTACGGCCAAAACGCCGACGATATCGGCGATTTTCGCCCCGGGGCTACGGCTGCCCGCGAGCGCGGCGTACACGCGCCCTTAGCCGAAGCGGGCCTGACCAAAGACGACGTGCGCGCCCTAGCCAAGCGCTGGGGGCTGACGGTGTGGGATCGCCCGGCCATGGCTTGCCTCTCGTCGCGCTTTCCCTACGGCACGCCAGTTACTGCTGAGGGCTTGCGCCAAATTGACCATGCTGAACGCTATCTACGCGAGGTCTGTGGCTTCGATCAGGTTCGCGCCCGCCACCACGAGACGCTGTCGCGCATTGAGTTGCCCGCTGAGGACTTGACGCGCCTGCTCGGCGACTCGGGTGCGCGCCGGTCTTTGCTGGAGCACTTGCGAGAGATTGGCTATCTGCAAACTACTGTCGATCTGTGCGGCTTCCGCTCCGGCAGCATGAACGAGGCGCTGCTCTCCATCGCCGATTCCGGTGCTGACGAGCCGCTCTTTGCGCGAGTCAACCCGCTGCTCGCAGCGCATTCGCTGCTGCCGGCTGCGTACGAGCAGCGCGACCAGATGCTCGTGTTGCGCTTGCCCGCAGCAGCCATTGATCGCCTTGCTGAGGCCCCGTTGCGCTCGGCCCTAGTGGCCGCGTTCGCCGATTTGGGTCTGCGCTATATTGCCCTCGAATTAGACCCCTTGGACACATGAAACGCGAAATTGCGCTGTTCGGGGCGCAGTGCCTCCGCCAGACGTGTGCCCAGGTTGCAGAGGTGGATGACGCCATCCACGCCCTCGTCGCCGACCTCTTCGACTCCATGCGCGCAGCGGAGGGGGTTGGGCTTGCCGCCCCGCAAATTGGCGTCCTCAAGCGGGTCTGCGTCGTCGATGTGACCGTCCATCAGCCGGACTGCCAACCCGTGGCCTTGATCAACCCCAAGGTCACAGGCCACGAGGGCGAGCAAATCGGCGAGGAGGGTTGTCTGAGCTTTCCCGACCTGTACGGCGATGTCAAGCGCTACGCTTGGGTCGAAGTCGAAGCCACTGGCTTGGATGGCCAGCCTTTCAAAACCTCGGGTGAAGGTTTTTACGCCCGCGCCCTCCAGCACGAAATCGACCACCTCGACGGCAAGCTCTTCATCGACCACCTCAGCCCTCTCAAGCGCCAGCTCATGCGCGGCGCGCTCAAGCGGTTGAGAAAAGAGAGTGCTGCGCAGGCCAAAGCCGCGGCCATCCATTGACAGCCTTTGATCTGACTTTTACCTTCTTAAGCAAACGGGGGCGTAGTTCAGTTGGTTAGAACGTCGGCCTGTCACGCCGAAGGTCGCGAGTTCGAGTCTCGTCGTCCCCGCCATTTTGTCAAGCTCCTTTAGCGCGCTTTGCGCGATTGAGGAGCTTTTCTTTTGCTAATTCCTACTCTCTTTTACATGCGAGAAAGGTACAAAATGCAAGATCGCATCCGCGAAATTCTAAGTTGGTATGGCAGCGACAATCCCGGCACCTTGACCAACTTGGCTCGTCTGCTCAACCACGGTGCGCTCGGCGGTACGGGTAAGCTGGTCATCCTGCCCGTAGATCAGGGCGTCGAGCACGGGCCCGGACGCAGCTTCGCTCCCAATCCGCCCGCGTACGATCCGCGTTATCACTTTGAGTTGGCCATTGACGCTGGCCTTAGTGCATACGCCGCCCCGCTCGGGTTCCTCGAAGCGGGCGCGCGCGACTACGCCGGCGATTTGCCGCTGATCCTCAAGCTCAACAACCGCGAAAATCTCCACTCCGACGCAGACCCCACTCAGTCGCTCACTGGCTCCATTTCCGCCGCTCTGCGCCTAGGTTGCGTTGGCATCGGCTACACGGTCTATCCGGGTTCGGCGCTACGGCAGGAGATGTACGAGAAGCTGCAAGCCTTGGCCGAAGAGGCCAAGCGGTACGGTTTGGTCGTGGTGGTTTGGTCCTATCCGCGCGGCACGGACTTAAGTAAGGAAGGGGAAACCGCGCTCGACGTTACCGCGTACGCCGCCCAAATCGCCGCCCAGCTAGGAGCCCATGTCATCAAGGTCAAACCGCCTACGGCCCACATCGAGCAAGACGAGGCGCGCAAGGCGTATGCGGATGTGCCGACGGGCACCTTGGCCGAGTGCGTGAGCCACGTGGTGCAATCGGCTTTTAATGGGCGGCGCGTGGTGATCTTTTCTGGCGGCCCGGCTAAGGGCGAAGAGGAAATAATCAAGGAGATCACTGGCATCCGCGATGGCGGCGGCTTTGGCTCCATCATCGGCCGCAATGCTTTCCAGCGCGAGCGAGGGCAGGCCCTGGACCTGTTGCAGCGGATTGTGGGGATCTACGCTGACGAGCAATAGCGACATCCCTCATGCACATCACCGACGCCCAACTAGCTACGTACAAAGAACAGGGCTTCCTGATCGTCGAGAACTTCCTTACTAAAGACGAGCAGCAAGCCGCGCTCGATGGCTTCTTCACCCATTTTGCCCCGCCCTACGACCAATACCTAGCCAACGACCGCCGCAACGACACCCCTCAGCAAAGAGTCTTCCCTTGGGACCACTCCGGCCTCAATCACGTCACCGTCCATCCCGATCTGATTGACGCGGCCGAGCGCGTCTTAGGCACGCGCGAGGTTCGGCTCTGCGAGGGCCACCTAGGTATGAAATACGCCGGCGAGGAATACGGGACCAATTTTCACATCGACTACGGCAACAACACACTGGGGCCGATCATTGAGCCCGACGATTTTATGAATTTGGTGTGTTTCTACTGCTTTGACGACGTTGAGGAAGGCATGGCACCGATCCGCATGGTGCCCAAGGGCCGCTCCGACGCGGAAGCCGTGCCGATGATCGTCCCCGGCGGCTCGGTGTGCCTCTACAGCGTCTTCACCCGCCACGCTGCCTCCGATTTCACTGAGCCAGCGGGGCACCGCCCGGTCATGTGGGTGGGCTTCACCCGCAAGGACCGCCCCTGGGACGGCGGTCGCACCTTCACGTATAAAAGCGGTGCCCAAGGTGCGGCCATGAATCGCTTCATGGCCGAAGCCACTCCGCGCCAGCGCGAACTGCTGGGCTTCCCGCCGCCGGGCGACTCGCTGTGGACGGAAGAATTTATCGCGGGGATGGCGACGCGGTATCCGGGATTTGATCCTGCCCCCTATCGCACGGCGAGGAACGACGATGCGGGAACGCTTAACCCCCGCTACGTGAATCGTCGCGTCGTCCTTCCCTACGGACTCAAATTAGAAGAGATAGAACTGGCGGTGGCGGAGACGTACCGACTGTTTCACGGATTGAACGACTTTCTCGAAAGCAGCGGCTTCCGTCCATTAGAGGAATTGCTGCTGGGCAACTCGTTGTCTGGTATGATCTCTGAGTTTCTCGTAAAAAATATCGCCCGCGCTGCTGAAACGCTAGAGGCCAATGCAAAGGTGGGAGGGCATCCCGACCTGCTGCCGCAAGGCCATTACGCATCGAATCTAGTGTTAAAAGGGGACGAAGGTATCGAAATCAAGTCGTCCATTCAAAGCGGTGGCTGACAGGGGCATAACCCGGAGGACTGCTGGCTAATGGTATTTCGCTATGCGATTGGCACTCAGGAAGAAGGGGCTTCTACTCCGCTGACATTCCTCGAAATTCTCTGCGCCAAGCTCGACGAAGCGGATTGGTCATTCTCAGGTCGCACCGGTGATTCGCGCAGGACGCCCACAGCATCTATAACCAAGACTGGTGTCGAGAAGCTGCGGAACAATTTCCT